>CAYOQX010000028.1:11094-13056 GCA_964406195.1 uncultured Alkaliphilus sp.
ATATTCAGAGGCGATGGGAAAGGGAGCTTCTACTCTCTGATATCCGAAGACCCTGCATGGCAAAATATAAAAGCGGTTAAGGATGAAGAAGTATATGAAATACCTGAAGAACCCTTTAACTGGTTCGACAGACCTCCGTCTTCAAACAGGGTCCTGGGTGCAAAATGGACGGCAAACCTGCTATACCCTGAAATATTTGATTATGATATTAACGATGAAATAAAAGAATTTTATGAGAAATTCTACCACTACGAGCTGTCCGAAGAAAAAATAGAGGAACTTACTGAAAATTCCGTAAGACATTAAAACAAATAAAGATACCCCATCCTGAGTAAAATGCGGGGTGGGGGTAATTTTTAAAGCAGTCTTTATAATATAAGGAAGAACACTCTATACTAAACGAGGTGCAGGGTGGAGATGAATCTTGGTCAATTTTGAAGATTTTAATATATTAATTGATTTGGGTGGGAATTGATATGATTGCAGGAATTATATTGGCGGCGGGTTTTTCAAAACGATTCGGGGGAAACAAACTGTTAGCGGAAGTAAACGGGGTCAAAATGATAGAAAGAGTTATCAAGGCCTGTAACAACTCTTCTCTGGACAGAGTATTGCTTATATACAGAAATGAAGAAATCAAAAACATAGGTGAAAAATATAATATTGAAACCTTTTATAATAACAATGCTCACTTGGGACAATCCGCAAGTGTAAAACTGGGTGTGGAAAAAGCGGAAAACAGCAGTGCATACATGTTTGTAATGGGGGACCAACCCTTTATTACGAGCAAATTAATCAACAAATTGGTTGATAAATTTAAAAATAACCGATTTTCTATTACAGTACCCTGTTATGAAGGTAAAAACGGCAATCCGGTAACTTTTTCTTCTATATACAGGGAAGACTTTCTGACGCTTCAGGGTGACAAAGGTGGAAGGGATATTATAAAAGAAAATACTTCTTCCGTGGGAAAGGTGTATATAGATAATAGTAAATTAGGTTTAGATATAGACAATAGAGAGGGTCTTGAGAGATTGTCGGATATGGAATAGATTGTTTGGTTCATATTTATTGCAGACCTTTGGTTTTTCATCCAACCTTCGTAAAAATCTTTGCCGCCCACCATATGCACTAAAAAGGCTTTATCCATTTTTCCTCTTTGCTGTTTTTTTGAAAAACATTATACATGTAAAAAATCAACAAAATTTATGCGTTTTTTTCTTCGTACTCCCGATTTAAATGGATTTTTTCATATCTTTTTTCATTTTCATACCAGGAAACAATTCCGCATATAACACCAAATATAAGAATAATTGATGCCAAACACATAACCGCATTATTTGGCAGTTCCGCCAAAATAAAACTGGGTGTATTATTATTTGCAATAAACTGACTTCCGAGTAAAAGGATCACTATTAAAAAAACGGTTCGCAGGCCCTCGATGAGTATATTGATTAAACGCCCTTTTTTCCTTCTTTTTTTCCATTTAGAATAAAACTTATCTTCGAGGAAATCACTTTTTATTATCCGATAAAATGTGAAGGGCACCAAACCCAGAATAATTATTATATAATACAGCCCCATATGATGAACATGGTCGTAAAGGGGTAAAATTAATAGAATTATCAATAGTATGATTGCGATAATATTTATCCCCTTTTTAAATTCCTGTAAAATCAATTGCATCATTCCCTTCCATGATCCTGGTTTTGCACTCTATTGTGCAAACATTCTTTCTGTCCCCGGTGACCATATCTAATCTGTATCTTCATCCATAGTTTCAAGCAAAAAGCTGACAGGACGAAATCCGTCATTGCAAGATATCATTGCAGATTTTTTGTTTTTCATCCAGCCATTATAAAAACCTTCGCCACCGTGTGCCAATGCCATTACAAATGAAGACATACTGTCCCAAGCACTATCACACATACCATCAGGTTTCTGCCAACCGTTGGCTATAAA
>CAYOQX010000029.1:0-12831 GCA_964406195.1 uncultured Alkaliphilus sp.
TTGAGGGAAATGGGGGTAAAAATCAGGGAAGAGCATGGTTTTTTGATTTGCGAGGCTGCCAAATTGAAAGGCTGTGACATTCAACTGGATTTTCCCAGTGTTGGGGCCACAGAAAATATCATGTTGGCAGCGGTACTTGCTGAGGGTGTGACTATTATCAGAAACGCCGCCAGGGAACCGGAAATTATAGATTTGGAAAATTTTTTAAACTCTATTGGAGCCAGGGTTTTGGGTTCCGGAACTACAACTATTCGTATTGAAGGAGTAAAAAAACTATATGATGTAGAATATAACATAATACCCGACAGAATTGTTGCAGGAACATATTTAATAGCGGCAGCTATAACCGGAGGGGAGATAATATTAAAAAATATTGTTCATGAGCATTTACAGTCAATATTGTATAAACTTAGGGAATCTGGGTGCACAATTCAAATCTATGATCATAGCTTAAAGCTTGTTGCACCTGAGGAAACCAAGGCCGTAGAGTCTATTAAAACCTTGCCATACCCCGGTTATCCTACGGATATGCAAGCACAAATGATGGCATTAATGTCGTTAAGTGACGGCACAACGATATTTACGGAAAATATATTTGAAAACCGTTATAAACATGCAAATGAATTGGTGAGGATGGGGGCTGATATAAAGGTTGACGGGAGGATAGCGGTTATCAAAGGGGTCAAAACACTGAGTGGGGCTACAGTGTTTGCGCAAGACCTGAGAGGGGGTGCTTCCCTGGTATTAGCAGGTCTGGCATCGGAAGGTAAAACCATTATTAAGAATATCAAGCATATAGATCGAGGATATGAAAATATTCACAATATTTTAGGGGATCTGGGTGCAAAAATAATTAGACAGAAAACATAGGAGTTCACTAAATGCAGCTAAATAGCTGCTTTCAATATAATGTCATATTGGACAAGATATAAAGGCGGGGAAAATAGTGGGGGCAAATGAAAAAAGTTATGTTGAGAAACAAAAACTGAAACGCAGGATAAAAATGAGAATTTCAAGCTTTCTGTTTATATTAATGTTTATATTTTGGGGTATGTATTATATATTGCAGTCGGATTTAATGAACCTGAGAAACATAAAACTTGAAGGCAACCTACATGTGGAAGAAAATGAGATTGTTGACATTTCCGGTCTGGTTGTTAATAGGAATATATTTAAATATAATCTTAAGGAAATTGAAAAAAACATAAGGTCTCATCCCTATGTAAAAGATGTAGAAACACGCAGAAAATTACCCGGTACCATTACAATACAGATAGAGGAACGAAAGGAATATGCTATAATATTGTATATGGGTTCTTATGTGTATATAGATGAGGAGGGTATAATTCTGAGAACATCCGATAGTTACATGGTTGATGATAACATATTAATTACAGGAATAGATTTTAAGAGTTTCAAAATAGGGGAAAGGATCAAGGCTGCCAACACCGACGATTTGGACCTTGTCATGGACCTGCTTAAGGCGGCAAGTATGACGACAATATACGATATGATTTCTGAAATCAATATCAGTGAAACAAACAATATACGCATGATAACATTTGACGGTTCGGAAGTATTGTTGGGAAAAGCGAAAAACCCGTCCTATCTTATGGTTGCCTTGGATGAAATACTTATTAATCTTTATACAAAGGATGTTAAAAATGTTATTATTGACATGAGATATGGAAGTTATATTTCTGTGAAGAATAGAAATACATGGGAGGACTAGTTTATGAAAGACCTAAAAGGTAGAATTGCCTTTGGTGTTCTTTGTGCTATTTTAAGTTTTACCATATCGTTACAATTTAAAACTGTAAAGGGGAGTACCGGCGGTATTCTATCTACGCAAAAAGCACAACAGTTAGCATTGGAATTAAAAGAGCTAAGATCTGAGAAAACAGCTTTGATGGAAGAATTAACCGAATGGGAAGTCAGGCTGAAAGAATATGAGATGTCTGAGGCCAATGAAAGTTTTATTATTAAGAACTTAAATAAGGATTTAGAAAAATACCAGATAATGTCCGGTTATAAAACGGTTGAGGGGTCGGGGGTTATAATTACAATAGATGACCCGATACAGGAACATCCCGGACAGGATGATGATAGTTTTATTATGTATAATTATGATTTAATTCTGGGTGTTATTAATAAACTGAACGGTGCAGGGGCTGAAGCAATTTCAATTAATGACCAAAGGTATACTTCAACGACTGAAATATGTTATGTTTCAAATTCTGTGTTAATTAACTCTGTACCGACGATTCCACCCTTTGTTATAAAAGCGGTTGGGGATTCAGAATCGTTAGAGGCTGCCCTTAGTATGCGATTTGGAATTATTCAAGAAATGCGCGATATGTATAACCTTCAAATCACTATAGAGAAAAAAGATAATGTAGTAATATCACGATATAATAAAACAACAAATTTCAAATATGCAAAACCTTTAGAAACTACTTCCTAAGGAAATGAGCAGGAGTGTAATTATGAAAACCAGATCAAATAAAATGATTATTATATTTTTATGTTTTGTCCTTGGCCTTCTTATAGCTATTCAAATTAAAAATGTCCAGGAAGATTATAGTTTTGCCAGTTTAAAAACCATAGAAGATCTACAGAATTTGGTAAAAAAAGAAGAAGAAGAATTATCTGATATTACGGAAGTTATAATGTCCAGTAAAAATAAGCTTATGGAATATGAGACAGCTGTAGAAGAAGGTGGAAGCATCAGAGATATCTTGGAAAAGGAATATGAACAGTTTAAAATAATAGGCGGTTTTGTAGACCTTGAAGGACCCGGAGTTGTTGTCAGACTCAGCGACAGTAAAAGAGAACTATATGAATGGGAAGACCCAAACAATGTTATTGTACATGATTTGGATGTTCTCATTATTGTAAATGATTTAAAGACCGCCGGCGCCGAGGCTATGTCTATCAACGGCCAGAGAATAATGAGCACATCCGAGATCCAATGTGCAGGGGCTACCATTACAATAAATAACCATACTTATGGACAGCCCTTTACTATTAAGGCCATCGGTGATCCGGATATGTTAGGTGCGGCGGTCAAATCTCCGGAATCGTATGCATTTCTCTTGAAAGAAGCATATGATCTGGGGCTGGAAGTGGCAACATACGAAAATATAAAAATCCCAAAATTCAATAATGATGTCAATTGGGAGTATTTAACACCAAAGGAAGGTGAATAAAATGATTTTTGCCATATTGGGTCTATTGATTGGGGTTTTTCTGGGATTGAGACTGGATATAACCTACCCTGCTAAATATGCCCTCTATATATCTGTTGCCATATTAGCATCCTTAGATTCTGTTTTTGGAGCGGTTCGCGCTATGTTGGAGGATAAATTTAATACAGAGATATTTGTGTCCGGTTTCTTTATCAATGCTATTTTAGCTGGTTTTTTAGCGTATATAGGGGACCTTTTAGGGGTGCCATTATATTATGCTGCAATTTTTGTATTTGGCGGCAGACTCTTTCAGAACCTGGCTAATATACGCAGAAGTTTGTTAAATAAAATTCGTTCATAATTTTTTTCATATAATTTCACATAAAGAGAGGATATTTGTAATTTTTGTTGAATTAATTCTATAGTTTGCAAAATAGTCTAAATGCTATTTGGAGCAGTGTTTTCATAAAATAATATAATTAAAATTAGTTTTATTCCGTCAGGAGTAATTGTGGATTATATACGGTCTGGAAGTTAATAAGGGTTTATTTACATAAAAAGGGAAAGGGGTAATGCCGTGTTGGAATTCGATATGAATATGGAACCGTTTGCTAATATTAAGGTAATTGGTGTTGGTGGTGGGGGTAATAATGCTGTAAATCGTATGATAGATGCAGGTTTAAAGGGTGTTGAATTTATTTCTATAAATACAGATAAACAAGCTTTATTTACTTCTAAAGCTGAGCATAAATTGCAGGTTGGTGAAAAAATTACAAAGGGTCTGGGTGCCGGTGCAAATCCTGAAATAGGGAAAAAGGCGGCTGAGGAGAGCAAAGATGATATAAGCCAGTTGCTCCAGGGTGCGGATATGGTATTTATAACTGCCGGTATGGGTGGAGGAACCGGCACGGGCGGTGCACCTATTGTTGCCGGAATTGCCAAGGAGTTGGGTATTCTTACTGTCGGTGTAGTAACGAAACCATTTACGTTTGAGGGTAAAAGAAGAATGGTTTATGCGGAACAGGGAATAGAAGAACTAAAAAATTGTGTAGATACTTTGGTTACTATTCCTAACGATAGATTACTTCAAGTAATAGAAAAGAAAACAACTATGTTAGAGGCCTTTAGAATAGCCGATGATGTATTGAAACAGGGGGTTCAGGGTATTTCCGACCTGATAGCAGTACCCGGGCTGGTTAACTTGGACTTTGCGGACGTAAAAACAATTATGTTGGAACAAGGTTTAGCCCATATGGGTATAGGAAAGGCAAGTGGTGAAAACCGTGCTGCAGAGGCGGCCAAACAAGCAATTCAAAGTCCGTTGTTGGAGACATCAATTATGGGTGCTAAGGGTGTATTATTAAATATTACAGGCGGGACCAATCTGGGACTATTTGAAGTTAATGAAGCTGCAGAATTGGTCGTAGAGGCTGCGGATCAAGATGCTAATATTATTTTCGGTTCGGTAATTAACGAGGAATTAAAGGATGAAATCAGAATCACTGTAATAGCTACAGGTTTTGAAAAGGATGCGGTACAGGCTGTGGATATCGATGAACAAAATATGTTTGGAAGGTCGAGTATGAAGGAGGTAGCCGCCGCCACGGAACAAGGTGAAGAAAATATAGAAAACGGGGAGCTGGATATACCTATTTTTTTAAGGAGAAAAAGAAATTAGTGGGTCGGTTAATTTAAATTACATAGTTTACATTATGTCATTTTGAGTATTCGATTTTTTGCAACAAGATAGAGCTGCTTAATCGATGCTTAAAATGACATTTGTTTTTTTTGTGGGCAACACCAACATTTTTCATCGCAATTTGTAATAAAAAACATTGTTTCGACTACAGGGAATGACAAAAAAATGTTATACAATCTTATATAATATACATAAAACCAAAAAAGAATGAATAATTGTATAGTAGTAGCACTATGTCCCTGTGGGGTGATAGCCATGATTATATATGCTGAATATGTGTTTTTGGAAAATTTCATTATGAACTATTTTATATTGTCCCTGACAAGTAAATTCGCAAGATTTGAGTCCAAGCGTATAAAACTTATTTTAGCATCTTCTTTAGGAGCCCTGTATGCATTTATAATTTTTTTCCCTTCATTACATTTTTTGTTTTCCGCTTTGATGAAAATCGCTTACTCTATGCTAATTATTATTTTTTGTTTTACACCCTATCATTTCAAAGATTTTTTTAGACTTCTGGGTATTTTTTATTTAATAACATTGGTATTTGGCGGTGCGGGTTTTGCATTGTTTTACTTTAGTAACTTTAATGGAATCATAAGTAATGGGATTTTTTACATAACCAATATTTCAGTCAAAAATATATTTGTTTCCTGCGGTGTTGCATATATTTTAATTCAATTTTGTTGGAGTTATATACAAGAGAGATTATCAAAGGAAAAAATACTTATGGATGTAAGTATAGAAATCAACGGTAAAAAGGTGGATCTAAAGGGTATGGTGGACACGGGAAACTCGCTGACGGATCCTATCAGCAAATATCCCGTAATAATTGTGGAATATAGTGCAATAAGCTGTATCTTGCCGGTTGAAATAAGGGATATTCTATTAGAAGATCAGGCATTCAGTTTTGATCAAATAGTTGCTCAATTGAGTGGCAGTAGCTGGGTTACCAGATTTAGGATAATACCATATCAAGCCCTGGGTATAGAAAATGGAATGCTGGTTGGGTTTAAACCGGACAATGTATTAATCTACAATGATGACTACCATAAAGATGTTAACGAAATAATTATTGCCATTTATAACAAAACTCTTTCCAAAACAGGCAGTTATAGAGTATTACTACACCCGGACATTATGTAGAAACACAAAAATTTATAACCATATCATGTGCATATGGTCTCGCTATACCTTTATCAAATATTACGGGTTGATACGTAACTTGTATAAAAATCAGAAAGGAGAAGTATAGTCATGTATAAGATCAAGCTGATGTGTCAATATTATTTAATTAAAATTTCTAAAAAACTGGGGATTTGTGATAAAGAGGGCCTGTATTATATAAGGGGCAGTGAAGCTTTGCCTCCGCCGCTGACTAATGATGAAGAAGTTTATTTGATAGCTAAACTCAAGGACGATGAGGATACAGTAAGAACTATTTTAATAGAAAGAAATTTAAGATTGGTTGTTTATATAGCCAGAAAATTTGAAAATACGGGAATAGGTATAGAGGATTTGATTTCCATAGGAACAATTGGGCTCATAAAAGCGGTAAATACATTTGACCCTGAAAAAAAAATAAAACTTGCTACCTATGCATCCCGTTGCATTGAAAACGAAATCTTAATGTATCTGAGAAGAAACAGCAAAGTGAGGATGGAGGTTTCATTTGATGAACCGCTGAATATTGATTGGGATGGAAATGAATTATTGCTTTCGGATGTTTTGGGAACGGAAAATGATATTATATATAAATTTTTGGAAGAAGAAATAGATCGGGAGCTATTAAAAATAGGTTTGAATAAATTGACAAAAAGAGAACAAAGAATAATGGAACTTAGGTTTGGTCTAAATACGGGCCGGGAAAAGACCCAAAAAGAAGTTGCTGATATCTTGGGGATTTCACAATCATATATTTCAAGGTTAGAAAAAAGAATAATAGTGAGGCTGCAAAAAGAAATAAGCAGGTTAGTATAAAAAAGCAGGTTGTCTGCTTTTTTTTATTGTATATGCAGTTGTCTGGTATAAATTCGGCCAAATAGTCAATAATCTAAAATGCTGAAGGGTAATTCATAGCGAAAGGACTGAAGAAACAATGCATATCAATAAGGTCGAAATTTGCGGTGTGAACACATCAGAATTACCGGTTTTGAAGAATAGTGAAATGAGGGCATTGTTTGAACGAATTCACAAAGGTGATAATAGTGCCAGGGAAGAGTTTATCCAGGGCAATTTAAGATTAGTATTGAGTGTGATTCAGAGATTTAACAACAGAGGTGAACATGTAGATGATTTGTTCCAGGTTGGTTGTATAGGCCTTATAAAGGCCATTGATAATTTTGACTTAAGTCACAATGTCCGTTTTTCTACTTATGCTGTTCCTATGATTATTGGCGAAATACGCAGATACCTAAGAGACAACAATTCAATTAGAGTGAGCAGATCTTTAAGAGATATAGCATATAAGGCCCTCCAAGTGAGGGATCAGCTTACAAATAAACACTCCAAGGAACCGACAATAGGACAAATTGCCGAGGAATTAAAAATTCCGAGGGAGGAAATTGTATTTGCATTAGATGCTATACAAGACCCTGTTTCACTTTTTGAACCGATTTATAACGATAGTGGTGATGCCATTTACGTTATGGATCAGGTAAGTGATGACAAAAATGAGGATGAGTATTGGATCGATGGAATTGCACTTAGGGAAGCTATGACAAAACTCAACAATAGAGAAAAGCATATTTTATCATTGAGGTTCTTTCGGGGCAAAACACAAATGGAAGTTGCTGAGGAGATAGGTATATCCCAAGCACAGGTATCCAGATTAGAAAAAACAGCCCTGAGACATATGAGAAAACATATTTAATCCCTCCTAGGAGGGATTTTAATATTAAAAAATGTATATATAAATTCCTATTGACATATATTTGTATACCATATAATTTTCCATTGAATTATTTTTTTATTTTTGTAATAACCCGGGTCCTATATATATAAACATATATAGGACGAAGATATTAAAGGGGGTTTTTTCAATGATAAAAGCATCCGATCTGACTGATAAGGATGTAGTAAATATAACCAATGGTAAAAAGATAGGAATGATTACGGACTTTGAAGTTGATTTAGAAAAAGGGAGAATTAATGCTATTATAATTCCCGGAGGTGGGCGATTGATTGGGCTATTTAGCAGAAAATTAGAATATGAAATCAGCTGGAATCAAATAAAAAACATAGGTGAGGACGTGATATTGATTGAGGTAAGGGATGAAATGGAATCCTCGGGATTTATGCATTCAGGTGAGGATATGTAATTACTTTCATGCCGGATAAATTTCGATCTATGAAATTATACATTTGTTATATTTGGCCTGTTACTCCTGTCCCACTATAATTCAACACTTGTTCAGTGTTTTTAAATATACTATACTATAGATAGTATAGAAGGGAAGGAGGTACCACAGTGAGATGCCCTTTTTGTTCGCATCATGATTCGAAAGTAGTAGATTCAAGGCCGACCGATGAGGGACAGGCAGTCAGGAGGCGGAGGGAATGTACGGCATGCAATAAAAGATTTACTACATATGAGAAAATAGATGAAATTCCACTGATAGTGGTGAAGAAGGACAGTAGCCGTGAACCTTATAATAGGAGTAAGATACTGAACGGAATAATCAAGGCTTGCGAAAAACGACCCGTTTCCCTACAGGATATTGAAAAAATGGTGGACGAAATAGAAAGACAATTGTATAACATGATGGAACGTGAAATTACAACGGAACTTATAGGTAATTTGGTAATTGAAAAAATCAAGGCAATCGACGAAATTGCCTATGTGAGATTTGCATCTGTGTATAGGGAATTTAAAGACATAAATACATTTATGGATGAAGTAAAAAAAATCTTAGGTGAAAAATCAAATTAGAAAACAAATATGTTGGGGACAATATATTTATTTAATACTTTTTATTAAACGTAAAACCAACTAATCTGTCAAAAGCAACTACCAAAATAGGAGCAAAAAATGGAATATAATATTGTAAGTAAGAATGGAATCAAATTTATAGTTTTTAAAAGATTGGAGAAAATATCTTTTATCAGACATGGATTTAGCACCAGAATTGGTGGGGTTAGTGAGGGGATTTATGGTTGTCTGAATTTAGGTTCTAAAATCGGTGACGAATATAATAAAGTAAGGGAAAATATTAAAAAATTCGCATTTGCAGTAGGCGTTAATCACGAAGATTTGGTCATGTCGAATCAAGTTCATGGAGACAACATAAGGGTTATCAATGGTGGAGATAGAAAAAAGGAATTCCTAAATGGACAAAAAGACGGTGGAACAGACGGTTTGGTTACTAATATGACGAATATACCCCTCATGGCCATGTTTGCCGATTGTGTACCTATATTTTTTGTTGATATCGTAAAAAGGGCAATCGGTATAAGCCATGCCGGATGGAAAGGGACTAAATTTAAAATAGGAAAAAAAACTGTGCAAACAATGATAAACAGTTATAATTCAAAACCTGATGAAATAATAGCCGTTGTCGGACCATCTATTGGTAAATGTTGTTATGAGGTAGACAATATCGTAGTTGAGCAATTTAGTAGAGAATTTACCGATACATCGAACTTTATATTTGATAAGGGAGAAGGTAAGTATCAGTTGGATTTGTGGAAAGCAAATCATATTGTGTTAAATGAAGCGGGCATTCCGGACGAAAATATTATAATATCGGATTTATGTACCGGTTGTAATATGGATCTGTTTTATTCCCATAGAAAGGAAAAAGGCAACACAGGCAGAATGGGGGCTATAATACAGTTAATATAATATGATGCATTATATGAGATGCCGATAAACCCGACATCTCTTTTATTTTGCATAAAAACGGTTATATAACAGGGTACCAATCTCAAATTTAAAAAACGCACCTCTAAATACGGTTTTGTTTATGAACCGGATATGTTAATATTTTTAGATTTTAATATTCCCCTTGGTATAGTTTAATTATCGTAAGGGAAACCTAAATTAGACAAAAACAATTCAATCTGTGAAAGAAATAAATTTTTAGGATTTTATAGAAATTTCCGAGGGGAGGAATTAAGATGTCTGGAGGAATGATTTTACTAGTAGCTGTAACACTGCTTGTTCTGATGGGTTTAGGACATAGGGTGCTTGACAGGTTAAGACTCAGCGACAAGGCAGCCCTTGCTATACTCGTTGCAATAGTTGTATCGACAATTATCATTCCTAACATTAAAATAACCGATAATATATCATTCAATGTTGGGGGATTTATTATACCTGTGGGTTTGGCTGTATATTTATTTATTAAGGCTGAAACAAGGAAAGAAAAAATCAGGTCTGTTGTTGGTGCAGTAGCGGCGGGGGTTGCGATTTATTTGATACAAAGGTTTGTGATGCCTGCGGAGCCGGAGAACATCCCTATTGAGCCCAATTATGTTTATCCTGTTGTGGGTGCTGTAATAGCCTATGCTTTGGGCCGTTCCAGAAGAGGGTCATTTATTGCAGGAACAGTCGGGGTTGTGATCAGTGATTTGATCCAGCTTGTTATAAATCAGATTAACGGTATACCTGCACCAACAAACTTTGGTGGGGCCGGAGGTGTAGATACTACAGTTATTGCAGGCATATTAGCAGTGCTGATGGCGGAAATATTTGGAGAGGCCAGGGAAAGACTGCAGGGCGGAACAGAAAAAAAGCACATGAGTTTTGATGAAGGACATTTTGTCAGCACATTAGGTCAAAATCAGGAAAAAAAGGAAAACCAGATAAACGAGAAAGAAAATATCGAAAATAAAACCGGTTCGGATTCGGATGGAACTAGGGGTGATATAGATGAAAACAAATAAAATAGTTTATGTTTTATTGTTTATTATATTAACAACACAATTTGTATTTGCCGATGATTGGTATGGTAAAAAGGGGGATTATTACAAGGTATATGATGTTGATAAGAATGAGATATTGTTTCGAATAGCCAGAGAAGTTGTTAAGGATGATCAGTATCTAAGCGGGGATAATAAAATGTACAAAGTAATCAGGGCAAACAAAGAAAATCAGACCGCTTATGCACAATTTGTGGAGGATGTATCGTTACCTGAAATTAATGATGAGATACTTTCAAATATTAAACTGGCATTGCAGGATGAATCTGATATAGGTTCTATATTGACACAGAAAGAAAATAAACAGGATGACAAAAGTAAAAGGAAGGTGGGAATATATTCAACCCACAGCTCGGAATCCTTTATACCGTCCGACGGTGCGGAAAGTACGGATGCCAACGGAGGTATACTTAAGGTAGCGGAAAAATTAAAACGTGGATTTGAAAAAAACGGGGTAAAAGCGGTATTTGATAAAACAAACCATGATCCCCATGATGCGGGGGCTTACAAAAGATCCCGTAGAACTGCTTTACAACTAATGAGAAAACAGCGTCCTGCCGCTTTAATTGATGTGCATAGGGATGCAGTGCCTGCAGAAGAATATATAACCGAAATCGACGATAAACCTGTGGCAAAAGTAAGATTGGTGGTTGGGAGAAGAAATCAAAATTTTAAAGCCAATGAGGATATGGCAAAAAAGGTAAAATCTGTGGCGGATAAAATGCACCCGGGCTTAATTAAGGATATTTTCTATGGAAAGGGTGATTACAACCAAGATCTTACACCAAGGTCCATGCTTACAGAGGTTGGAACCTACGAACATATGAGGGAAAGATCAGAGGAATCTGCGGATCTTTTATCCGAGGCAATCACGGTAGCTCTTTTCGGTGATGTTTTTAAGGACAGTAAAGGAGGGGGGCCAACCACAGCAGATAAAAACACAACGGGCAAAAATGCAACAAAACAAACAAAACCTAATAAACCCGCCAGTCAAAGCGGTAAGGGATCAGGTGCGGGAATACTGGGAATTTTGGCTGTAGCTGTTGTAGGCGGGGCAGGATTTTTGTTCTTGAGCAGCGGAAGCGAGGAGTGGAAATCCAAAGTGTCTAATTTCAGGCAGGAGTTTGCAAATTTTCTGGGTAGAAACAGGGACAAAAAATAAAATAGTATCAGCCGGTAATATATAAGGGGGACATATGGGGGACATATATTGTTGTAAAATATTGAAGTCTTGAAATAGGTTGTGATTATGAAGATTATATATATTAAAAAAAACTCTTATGCAGCTGCTGAGGCTGCATATATGCATTTAAAATCGGATGTATCCGAAAATTTTAGAAATATCGTGGGCAGTTGCTGTGATGAAGGACACTTTTATTATTTAGGTATTGATGCGGAATTAAACGAAATATATTTGCTTTATTGTAATAAATGTACCATTATATTAAAAAACCTTTTAGAAAGTCTTTCTGACTTATTCAATGAAGAAATTTTAGTAATATGTTCAAAATAGTCTCCGGAATAAACACACCTTTAATCGGATACATAAATCGCTTAAACATATGAATTAATTAGGCATATATACTAACAGAAAAGATGGTATAATAGTGAAAATAATATACAGTTGTCACGGTGGGGCTCATTCTTCCGTTATAGCGTCAGCTATACATGTCGGGTATTTACCGATGGACCGTGTTCCGACCACAAAGGAAATACTGGATACTCCTCATTATGGTCAATCTCCGAGAAAACCCGGGGGTATGATCACCTATATGGGTACTGATGAAAAAAAGAGAAAAATATATGCACTTGGGATGGGACCCTATCGTATGGAACTTACAAAATTAGCCTATAACTTTATATTTCAATTAACTGGGAAAAGCAAAAAGGACGTGCAGATAGTAAATGTATTTCCTTTGCTGAGCTTTTCCACAAAGCTGGGGGGTTTTATATCTAAAAACATGGGACTTATTAGGATAGGCAGACCGTTATCCGCACTGGGAATACAAAAAAGATACTGTT
>CAYOQX010000030.1:0-1065 GCA_964406195.1 uncultured Alkaliphilus sp.
TTGGAGTCTCAAACCGCATTGCTGATTAACAATTTTTTGCTTGTATACGGCAGGGTTATTAATGATTTGAAGGAGATAACGAAACGAATCAAACATATGAATGAGAAAAAAGACGGACTTTCCTCAGGAGATTATGAATTTAAAAAACTTAATTATTTTAGGGACAGAAATATTAAGGCAAGAGCGGAGATTGAGGATTTTCTCATGTACGGTGTAGCCGAGTATGTTAGAAAATGCACGGCTAATCAAAACACGTCCGGCCGGGACACAGCTGATCAAAACACGTCCGGCCGGGATACAGCTGACCGAAACACGTCCGGCCGGGATACAGCTGACCGAACTAGGCGAACCGAACCCCTGTCTTATTCGGGGAAAATATATGATAATCTGCCGTACAGTTATTCATATTATAAAAGGTACTTTAATCCTGAATATGATTTTTCCACGGAAAGTAAGTTTCGTTTTCTTTTGGAACATGATCGGAGGGCCATCGATGCGGAGATAAAAACCAAGCAAAATAGCCCATTAAAGCATTTCAGAAATATGGACAGAATGATAAGGCATGAAGGGTTATTGGAAAAAATAGTTTCAAGGGTTAAGGACCACCACAGGCTAAAAAACAGGATAGAGATATTCGAAACATTATATGGATTATATGAAAATGAATTATATCAGTCGTTTATAAATCTGGCGGTAATCCAAATTGAAGGGTTATTCCATGATTTCTGTGCCGTAATCAACGATGAACAGGATAACGACAATATGGGAACATTAAGTGTGAAAGCGGAAAAAATATTTGAGTCAAATTTTGTGCTGTGGCTGTCAGTGTATCCTTATTTTGCATTTGAGGTCCCTATTTTCAGGAACAGAATAGCACATAAGGGTTTGTGGAACAAGGACGATATAAAAAACTTCGCAAATGAACTTATATTGGACCTGCATACAATTCTGGAAATGATAAGGCTTCCATATATACCTCCTAACAACCTGCTGATTTTATTCGAAACACTCAGACAGAAAATAAAACACTTGGAATTTTCGGATGATGATTATGAAACCATACTT
>CAYOQX010000030.1:1075-9283 GCA_964406195.1 uncultured Alkaliphilus sp.
ACGGTGCAGCTTGAGAAAAACTGTTTAAAAAATATTTTCACCCTATTGGATGAAAGAGAAACCAAAAGGGAGATATTTGAGCATTATGTTGTTCATGTCCAAGACGGGTCCGAAACAAATTTGTATGAGGAATGCGGCAGGTTGATAAAAGTAATATATGATGAGAAGTTTTGGGATACTATACAAAATTTGAGAATGCACAACCGAGAGGCCCAACACGAATTTATCAATTTTATAAAACTGATGACGGATAATTATATTGGTGAATTTGAATCGAATACACCTGTGAAGGATAAATGCATCGAAGTCAAAAAGGCGGTAGAAAAATTTTAAGAAAACGCCAAACCGTGTGATGATTTTCACACAGTAAGGCGTTCTTTTTTATGTTTGTTTTTCTATCATATAGACGAAATATTCCCCTGCCTTACATTTGCAGTTTTTGCTCCATGTTGTCAATAGAATCCGACATAGAGTCGGCTTGTTTCATCAGTTGTGCCAAATCATCGGAAACCGAAGGGTCTTTAATACGGCTGTAGTTATTGTCTACCATAATTAATTGAATGGCATTTAAATTTTCCCTTATTTTATTGTTGCATGTTTTTAAATTACTTATCTGGTCAAGTACGCTTGTTTTATCCCTGTCACTTTTCATTTGTATGCCTCCTAATTTTGTGCTATTTTTACACGTTTAATTTATAAAGTCTATACTATTATTAATATTATCCCCCCACACTGTGAAAATATTATACCAAATAGGGGTTGGAACATAATCGGAGATTTCTGTGATGCGAATTACTCAGGTCATAATACAACCTGCATTTTTCATATACTAATTAAGTAAACAAAATTAGTAGTAAGGAAAAAACAGCGAGGGGGTTGGAAATTGAAATTAATTATCGTACAAAAACATTGGCTCATTAGAATTGCGGTATTATTGGGTGCAATTATAATATTATTGGCTGTGTTTTCGTTTCGCGGTAAATACTTGGCAACCGGCAGCCTTCCCATATTGACAAAAGTGATAGTCATAGATCCCGGCCACGGCGGGTATGATCCCGGTATGCGGGGGCACAGAGGGAAGGATGAGAAAGACATAAACCTGGCCATTTCATTATATTTGCGCGAATACCTGGAACAGGGCGGTTCCGTTGTGATTATGACCAGGGAAAAGGATACATCCTTATATACGGATGACGGCAGCGGGAGGAGAAAGAAGACTATTGATCAGATGAACAGAAAGAAAATTGTAACGGAAAACAAGCCTCATGCTCTTATATGTATTCATGCAAACAGTTTTCCGCAATCCAGGTATTACGGGGCCCAGACATTTTACCCGAAAGATAATGAGGATGCAAAACAGCTGGCCCTTATAATTCAGGAGGAATTAATTCGTGTATTGAACAGCGACAACAAAAGATCGGTTTTAACAAAGGACGATGTTTTCATGATAAAGGGGCTAGATATACCCGCAGTCCTGGTAGAATGCGGTTTTTTATCTAACCCCCAAGAAGAACAAAACCTAAATGACCCTAGTTACCAGCAAAAAGTCGCATGGTCTATTTATGTAGGGCTCCAAAGGTATTTTAAAATGTCTCTCCGGGAATAATCGCATCTATTATACCTATTACAAGGGCCCCGATAAGAGCACCCCATACATTGACCCGCATTGTGGGAACTAGGAATTGAGTTCCGTAAAGTACAATTGCCGACACAATAAACCCGGAGAATCCTCTACCGAAAGGTGAGGCATGCAAATCCGTCATCTCATTGAGTAGATAACCGACTACTGAAATAATCACGGCCGCCAGCAGAACTGCCCAGACGCCGTCGATTGTAAAGCCCGGTGTGAGAAATGCAGCAATAGCTATTACTATAGCAGACAAAATAAGCCTTAATACTAAACCCACCCAACTATCAGCCTGTTGAGTCCTGCTATCTTTTCTTTCTTCAGACATAAAAACACTCCTTTATAAAGATTTTAGTCAGCTTAATAGCTTAGTATAGTTATTTGTAAAACTAATTAAAATTATTCTTATATTTAAACCTGTTATCAAAAAGGCTGATTAAGAATTTATCTCCACCCTGCACTCTGTCCGGGATGGAGTGTTCTTCCTTGTTTTATAAAATTAATAGGGTAGTTTAACTACCCTACCGAATACTAAGCTACTCAGTTACATCACATCTACGCCACATTCGAATACTTGAATTACTTAATTACATCACATCCAAATACCTGGGTTACTCAGGCACACCACATCTACACCATATCCGAGTACCTGAGTTACTGAGGTACACCACATCCGAATACCTGAGTTGCTCAGGCACACCACATCTACACCATATCCGAATACCTGAGTTATTGGATTACACTGCATTCGAATTACTGCATTTCACTTTTTACTTGGTTATATTTGGTTTTCACGTTCTGTACTTCTTGATTTGAGGCGGGTTTGGTTTGATACCATCCTCTCTGTTGCATTGAATTAAATATCTGGAATTGAATTTCCTGGGTGCCTGTCAGACTATTTGTTAAATGCTGTCTCAAATCCTGGCAGGATACCTCGGTTATTCCGGTGTTATATGCAGAAATCACCTGTTTTTCAGAAGTCAACAAGTCATTCATTATTTCTTGTTCACTAAGTCCGGGATTATTCATTTGTATCAAAAACCTCCTTATTATTAAATATGTTTGTTGGCGATTGCTAAAAATATTTGTTAGCGGTTAAAAAACATGTTTGCCTGCAGTTACTGAATAGATTTGCCAGTACAAGTATGTTTGGCTGTAATTACTGAACACATTTGTTAGTACTGAATACGTTCGGCTGCAGTTACAAAACATATTTGCTAGTGAGAGTTTAAGTAATTCAACAATTCATCGAAATGTTGTTTGTGTTTTTGAGATGCTTGTTGGCAAAGTCCCTTTAATTCCGTATCAGTGCAACAGTTGGCACTGTGGTTAAATTTTTTCACCATCAGGGATTCATAATTTAATTGATCCTCGAGCACCTTAAGATTATTGGAATCGATACTTTGGCCTTGCTGTTGAACATTCATTGGGTTAGGCATAAGTATGTATTACCTCCTTATATAATTTTTGCATTTCGGTACTATTATTTGAAAGAAAGCGGAATATATGACTGGAAAATAATACAAAATGAAAAACTGGAAAATTGGTTATTATACAAGCAAAAAGATAATTCAAGAAAACTTGACAATGTGTTTGCAATTTGATACTTTAATCTGTAATAAAACTTTAAAACTTACTGGGATTTTATAAAAAAACGTGTAAAAATCATGCCTTAATGGTATAAATCAAAACTAAACTGAATGGAGGAAAGGTTGATGAAAGATAAAATCATAAAGGAAGGGATCACCTTCGATGACGTATTATTAATTCCGGCAAAATCTGAAGTTCTGCCGGGAGATGTAGATGTTTCAACACATTTAACTAAAAAAATCAAACTCAATATTCCATTAATGAGCGCGGGGATGGATACGGTAACCGAAGCTAAAATGGCTGTTTCCATGGCGAGGGAGGGTGGAATCGGGATTATCCACAAAAACATGTCCATAGAAGAACAGGCATTAGAGGTGGATAAGGTCAAGAGAAGCGAACATGGTGTTATTGTAGACCCGTTTTTTTTATCCCCTAATCATACCGTGGGAGATGCCTTGGAACTGATGGCCAGGTACAGAATTTCCGGGGTTCCGATTACGGAAGAGGGGAAACTTGTAGGGATTATCACTAATAGGGATACGCGGTTTGAAACAAACTATGAAAGAAAAATATATGATGCAATGACAAAGGACAATCTTATCACCGCAAGAGAAGGAGTAACTATGGATCAGGCCAAAGATATACTCATGGCCCATAAGATAGAAAAACTGCCCATAGTGGACGGGGAAGGAATGCTCAAAGGTTTAATTACGATTAAGGATATAGAAAAGGCAATACAATTCCCGGACTCGGCAAAAGACAGTGGTGGGAGGCTGTTAGCAGGTGCAGCCGTAGGAATTACCGATGATACTATGGAAAGAGTGGAAGCCCTGAATGATGCAAAGGTGGATGTTATTGTGGTGGACACGGCTCACGGACACTCTATGGGGGTAATTAAAACTGTTAAGGCGATAAAGGAGAAATATGGGGACCTCCAAGTTATTGCGGGAAACATTGCAACAGCAGAAGCGGCGAAAGAACTGATAGAAGCCGGGGCCGATGCTATTAAAGTTGGTATTGGGCCGGGCTCTATTTGTACAACAAGAGTGGTGGCCGGTATAGGTGTGCCGCAGATAACCGCTGTATATGATTGTGCAAAAGTGGCGGATGAATACGGCATTCCCGTTATTGCAGACGGTGGGGTCAAATACTCGGGAGATATACCGAAGGCTATTGCGGCGGGTGCAAGTATTGTTATGATAGGCTCCCTATTTGCCGGAACGGAAGAAAGCCCGGGAGAAACCATCATATTCAAGGGCAGGAGTTTCAAAGTATACAGAGGAATGGGCTCTATTGCATCCATGGAAAAAGGAAGCAGGGATCGCTACTTCCAGGAAGACGGCAGAAAACTGGTTCCGGAAGGTGTAGAAGGTAAAGTACCTTACAAAGGATACGTAAGGGACACGGTATACCAACTAATCGGTGGATTGAGAGCAAGCATGGGATACTGCGGAACATCAACAATAGAAAAACTCAAAGAAAACGGTAAATTTATTCGCATCACAGGGGCCGGGCTGAGAGAGGGTCACCCTCATGATGTAATCATCACAAAAGAAGCACCCAACTACAGCGTGGAAGGCTAAAAGCACAAGGGAAAAGCACAGGGGACGGTTCTTTTTGCTTCCGGCACGTCAAAGAAAAAACACAATAGAACAAATACCTACTTTGGTGTATGCAGCATCCAAAGGTCGGGTGAATAGATAAAAAGAGGCGATAGTATGAGAGACGGAAGAAATATTGGTGAGTATATAAATGAACAGATTAATAAAATCAGGAGCAGGGTAGGCGACAAAAAAGCGATATGCGCCTTGTCCGGCGGTGTCGACTCCACTGTTGCTGCAGTACTTGTACATAAGGCAATAGGGGATCAGTTGACATGCATTTTTGTGGATCATGGGCTTATGCGGAAAAACGAAGGCGATTGGGTAGAGGATTTATTTAAAAATAGGTTTAAAATGAATTTTATCCGTGTAAATGCCAAAGAAAGATTTTTTGACAAGCTGAAAGGTGTGGAGGATCCCGAACAAAAAAGAAAGATAATAGGGGAACAGTTCATTCGGATGTTCGAGGAGGAATCCAATAAGCTGGGGGAATTCGACTTTCTGGTACAAGGTACCATATATTCGGATGTAATCGAGAGTGCTGTGGAGGGCAAGGCCGGTATAAAGAGCCATCATAATGTGGGAGGATTGCCGGAAGATGTGGATTTTGAACTGATAGAGCCTCTCAGACAGCTTTATAAAGATGAGGTGAGGTTGGCGGGTGAGGAAATAGGATTAACCCGTGACCTGGTGTGGCGTCAGCCTTTTCCCGGACCGGGGCTTGCAGTCAGGATATTGGGCGAAATCACGGACCAAAAAGTGAATATTGTAAAAGAAGCGGATGCTATTGTGCGGGAGGAAATAAAAAATGCCGGGTTGGATGAAGAAATATGGCAATACTTTGCCGTGCTTCCAAATATCAAGAGTGTTGGTGTGGTGGACGGTAAAAGATCATATGTCCATACCATTGCTATACGCGCTATTTCAAGCACGGATGCCACAACAGCGGATTGGTTCAGGATACCGCATAATGTGTTAAATACTATGTCAACCAGAATAGTGAATGAGGTAAAAGAGGTAAACAGGGTAGTGTACGATATTACTCCTAAACCACCTGCAACAGTGGAGTGGGAGTAGTACCCAATATGGGCCCGTATCAATACTCAAACAAGGCCCAATTATGCTAATGGGGTGGGTGATTTACTTGAATTGCGATAAATGCGGGTTTTATTGTTATGAAGATGAATACATCTGCCCTAATTGCGAATCAATTTTAAAAAGAGAATATCCTTTAGATAAAAACGAGAGATCTGTTTTTATCCATAATGAAATTATTAAATTCAATAAAAGAAAAAGGAATTTAAACCTGTTAAAAACAAGAAAAGCACTCTTTATTGCAATATTTATAATACAAATAATTTGGGCATTCCGAATTCATAGTTTTGTGATCTATAGACTTCCGGGTAGAACCAACATTGACATGGCCGGTTATTCTTTGGTTTTTGCTATGACCTTATATATTATAATCTTGGGAAAGCCGGAAATTCCATCAAAATCAGAGTATGCGGAAATTAGAAAACCAAAAGGTTTAATAAGAAAGGCAAAAAGGAACAAGGCTATTTATCTTAGTGTGATATTTTCGATTTTTGTTTTAAATCATTTGATTTATTTGAAATATTTAAAGGTTTTTTTCATAAATGATATTATTTCTCGAAAAAGTCCTAAGCTGGAAGGCTTTGGAATAGACAAATTAAGCAACATATTTACCATAAGATTTTTTATACACAATTTGAGCATAGGACTCTTTTATGCCATTCATTCTGTATTCAACATAACTAATGTGGATTATTTTATCTTAACAAGAAAGGATTTGTTTAAATAGAGTAAAAACAGGAGAATAAATATGTATACTTTGAAGGAACTTGAAACAATTGTAAAATATTGCGACAGATGTCCATTGGCAAAGACCAGAACCAATGCGGTATTTGGTGAGGGCGGGGCAGAAAGCATCATTATGTTTGTCGGTGAGGGTCCCGGATATAATGAGGATAAAATAGGAAAACCATTTGTCGGAAAAGCAGGGGAGCTATTTGATAAGATTATAAAGGCTGTTGATTTAACAAGGGATGATATATACATAACAAACATAGTAAAATGCAGACCCCCCGGCAATAGGAATCCTTTGGAAAATGAATGCAAAACCTGCATAGAGTTTTTGAGATGGCAGGTGAAAATAATAAACCCGGATATTATAGTATGTTTAGGTGCGGTTGCGGCCAGAAACATAATTGACAAGGATTTCAGGATTACTAAAAGTAGAGGTATTTGGTATAAAAAAGGTAGGTTTAACATAATTGCCACATATCACCCTGCAGCGCTCTTAAGAGATGTAAACAAAAAGAAAGAAACCTGGGAAGATTTTAAGGCCATAAAGGAAATGTACGATAAAAAAATCGAGACTATATAGGAAGCACAGGGGAAAGCACAGGGGACGGTTCTTTTTGCTTTTCGACAGAAAGAAGCACAAGAGAAGCACAAGGGACGGTTCTTTTTGCTTTTCGGCCGGGGAATTGCCCCCTGGTTCACAGCGGTTTAAGGATCAGAACAAAAAGTAACCACCACCAACTCGGGTCTGTTAAAAATCCGAAATGGGAAAATACTGTTTCCCAATCCTCTGCTTACAATCATCGATGTCCCTCCATCGCTGTATATTCCTTCCGTATATTTTGGAAGCAGACCTTGACTTGGTGCAAACAAACTGCCCATATAAGGGACCCTGATTTGGCCCCCATGTGCATGGCCGCTAAAAACCAAATCTATGTTCATATCTTTATATACACTGAATGGTTCCGGCCTGTGGGAAAGTAAAATATTAAAATTTGTGTTTATATTATTATGGTTAAATAATTTTTTGAGATTATTTTCGACATATTGACTGCTGTTGCGTCGAAAATAGGTCTGTTCGATTTGTTCTATGGCAGGGTCGGCTATTCCCATCAATCCGATTTCATCCCCACTTCGCCTTAATGTTGTATAACAATTGTCAATAATTTGGACATCCGATTTTCGCAGTTTCCTTTTTAGCTCACTATATCTATCGGATAATTGCTCATGATTTCCCGAAACATAATATATCGGCGCTATTTCAGCTGTTTGCTTAATAAAATCTATTGCCGCATTAATTTTAGTGTTTCTTCTATCTATCAGATCTCCGGTTATCACAATAATATCAGGACAGGATTTTTTAATTTTTTTTATCAATCTACCGTGGTAATTCTTATTATGCAGATCGGAAACTTGAACGATTTTATATCCATAAAAACCTTCAGGCAACTTAGGATTTTTGTAACTATAATTGGTTATACCCAGGGCATTATTTTGATATCTAAGAAATATAATTATTCCTATGCCTGCAACTACAAAAGACAATACGGGAATCGTTTTAATTAA
>CAYOQX010000030.1:9293-12785 GCA_964406195.1 uncultured Alkaliphilus sp.
AACCTCACTTAATGATTAAACCAAGGATTGTTTTCCCGATTTTATCATAATTTAATTTGTTGCGTCGACCATTTTGTTGTTCCAAACAATATCAAGGCAAAAATCCACCTGCTTCTATATATGGCGGGGCATGTCATCAATAATTAAACAAGAATTCTCCACTCCTAGGATAGTGAGAATATGCTACTATTATATTATTTCAAATTCATGATACCTGGTCCCTTGAAAAGTCAGTTTTCCGGTATCGCCTTCTGCCAGGAGTCCATATTCCTTTCCTGAAACACGAAACTCCATTCTGTCTCCGCTCTCCACTTGAAATGTAACATAATAGGTGGTTGTAGTATGATGATGGTGGTGGCCGTTATGATTGCTGATACTGTTGGATGTATGGCTTCGCTTTGCAACGATTTTGGCCGCTACGCTTAAAACCGGCTGTTTGTTGTTATGATTCCATTCTTTAATTCCTTTAACAATATTAAATATAAGGATTGAAAATACG
This sequence comes from uncultured Alkaliphilus sp., assembly GCA_964406195.1. Lineage (GTDB taxonomy): Bacteria > Bacillota > Clostridia > Peptostreptococcales > Natronincolaceae > JAAZJW01. The sequence goes on from CAYOQX010000030.1 coordinate 9,793, forward strand.
AAAACAAAAAATAGTGGTACAAATATTCTTATAATATTAAACATTTCTACACCCTGCTTTCTCGCCTAGATAGCAATTTTCCGCTTTGGTATTTCAGCATATAACAATTACCTATCATTTCGAATACCTTATCTTAATATATTATCATGAAAAAACTTAAAAGAACAGATAAAAGCACCGGGAAAAGCACCGGGGACGGTTCTTTTTGCTTCCGGCTCGGGAAACACCGAGAAGGGTTCTTTTTGCATCCCTGATATTTTTTTCCGACGCTTTCTTTGTTATTCCAGATATTTTCAGGAACGAAAAGCAAAAAGAACCGTCCCTAATGCTTTTTAGTGCTTTTTGATGCTTTTATTCATATAGAATAATCAGTGAGGTGAATACAAATATGTGTACAGGTATAAAAGTAAATTATAAAAACGGTTGTGTTATAGGAAGGACAATGGATTATGAGGTTCCTTTAAAATATAATGCAATCTATTTACCGAAGAATTATAATTATTGCAGTGATTTAATGGGCAACCCGTTGTATTCAAAATATAAGGCGCTGGGAATGTGTTTTGAAAATTGGGATCCATTGAAAGATGGTGTAAACGAACATGGACTGGCGGGAATTACCAATATGTTTAGAGCATTTAATCTTTATGCCGGCAAAATAAAACCGGGAAAGATCAACATTTCCAGTCTGAATTATTTTAGTTATGCACTTTTGAATTATAAATCCGTAGGGGAATTGGTTGAGGATTTACCGAATATTCATATATCCACCAAGGATTATAAAAAAGCAAATATAATGTCACCGAGTTTCCATTTTATGTTCACGGATTCCACTAAAAGATGTGTTGTTATTGAACCCAAAGGGGGAAAACTGAGATGCTACCAAAATCCATATGATGTGATTACTAATTCACCTGGTTTTGAGTCTCATGTCAGGAGATTAAAAAGGCTCCTGGATCCGGACAATCTTGAAGATTTTAATCCCGCCAAGGATTTACCTGGAGGGTACGACCCATTTTCCAGATTTGCTAAGGCATTTTATTTAACTAAAATGAATGTCAAATCCAATGATTTTAGGGAGGCGCTTGCCAATTTCTATAATATAATGTCTGCAATGGTTATGCCGGAGGGGTTTGTCAGGAACAGGAAATATAACCATACCACCCATACAAGATATATATGTTCCTATGATACAAAAAACAAACTGTTAACAGTAAAATCCCATACCAACCCGATGGTGTATGAGTTGGGGTTTGAGGATATAAGTGATGATGATAGAAGGCAGGCATTTTTTGTGAACCAAAAATTTGCGGCGGAAAAATTAAGATAATAGAATGAAAAGATTCCTAGTACATTCGAAATATATGGAATTAGTCTCTGTAGATATAAAAATATAAGGTCGTAAAATTCAAGACCGGGGGAATTGTTCCCTCGGTTTTATGCTGTTCCTATATATAATGATATTTTTTAGAAACAGGCTTGGTTGGAAATGGTTGAAAATGCGATATAGAAGTAATAAAAGGGGATGGAAATTTTAAAAGAAAACTTAGCAGAGAATTCCAAATTCCTATTGACAAACTGGTTTACAAGATGTAAACTATATTTGATGGTTAGAGTCTACAGATTGTAGACTGTCAATAGCGATTGACAAGGATTGTAGTCGGCGAGGCTTATAATATACAATCTAAGGGCAGGAATTTGCAAGTTACAATCTGAAAAGAGTTGTTAATTCATCACCGGAAATTTGCAAATTGCAACCTGAAGGGAGTTGTTAATTCATCACCGGAAATTTTCAAGGTACGGATTGAAAGGGGTTGTTTATTTATGGTTGAATACAGGCTAACAGAAGCTGAGGAAAATTTTGCGGATGTAATATGGGCAAATGAGCCTGTCAGGTCACCGGAACTGGTGAAAATCTGTGAGAAGAAATTTGACTGGAAGAAATCGACTACCTATACGATGCTGAAAAGGCTCGAAAAAAAGAAAATATTCAAAAATAAAAACAGCATAGTGAAAGCATTGATTAAAAAAGATGATTTTTATGCAGGACGGAGCAAAATATTTGTCGAGGAAAATTTTGACGGTTCTTTACCCGGGTTCCTGGCAGCATTTACAAGAAAGAAAAAACTCAGTAAGGAAGAGATCGAAGAATTGCAGAAGTTAATAGATGAACATGGGAGGGATATCTGATGAATAAACTATTTCTAAACGTTGTCAATATGAGTATCACCTCTATTTATGTAATTTTATTTATTATAATAGCAAGGTTATTTTTAAAAAGGGCGCCCAAAATATTTTCCTATGGACTTTGGGGAGTAGCATTTTTACGATTGATATTTCCGTTCTCTCTTGAAAGCATATTCAGTTTGATACCGATTAGTACAAAACCAATACCTGAAAACATAGGATATATGCAAACACCGCAGATTGAAAGCGGGTTCACTGCAATTGACGGTGCTGTAAATAGAGTGTTGCCTGCACCTATGATGATATCAAGTGTAAATCCCATGCAGATTTGGATTTTTATGGGCAAAGTAATATGGATGGCAGGGCTGACCATATTATTGGTTTACGGTATATTTTCTACATTGAGACTTTCAAGAAAACTAAAAACAGCGACATGCCTACATGGTAATATTTATGAAATAGACACTATAGATGTTCCCTTTGTATTCGGACTGATAAATCCTAAGATATATTTGCCGAATAATCTTTCTGAAACTGAAAAGCCCTATATTATAAAGCACGAACAGGTACATATCAAAAGGAGGGACCATATAATAAAATTTATAGCCTTTGTGATATCATCTATCCATTGGTTTAACCCCATTGTATGGCTCGCATTTTATTTAATGGGCAAAGATATGGAATTGTCTTGTGATGAATCAGTGATAAAAGAAATGGGCCATGATATAAAAGGTAATTATTCCAATTCATTATTATCATTATCCGGCGGCAAAAGGATAATAGGGGGTTCACCTGTTGCGTTCGGCGAG
>CAYOQX010000031.1:0-12620 GCA_964406195.1 uncultured Alkaliphilus sp.
AGATGTGCTTGAAGCTGCAGAGGAAGGCAATGAAAAAGCACAATTGGCACTTGATGTATACGACCGAAGGATTAAGAAATATATAGCTGCTTATGCCGCTGTCATGGGCGGATTAGATGTTATAGTATTCACAGCAGGTGTAGGTGAAAACTCTATAGAAACCCGTAAAAACAGCTGCAGCGGTTTAGAATTCTTAGGAATAGAAATTGATGATGAGAAAAACAATGTAAGATCAAAAGAAGCAATAATATCTTCAGATGATTCCAAGGTCAAAGTACTGGTAATACCTACAGACGAAGAACTTGCAATTGCAAGAGATACTAGAGATATAGTAAGAAAACAATAAGCGTCGATAAATACCAAGAGGTAGGCCCGCCTACCTTTTAATATTTTTACCGGGAATATAAAATTCATAATTGTCTGATATCAATACGAAAATACAGGTATAATAACATTGTATCATCCAAAATCAGAACGCTTGACAAACAAAAAAATCATTTGTATAATCTATTTTAGCAATATGCTTGAGGTGATATCCATGAGACTTGATATTGATGGTATAAGAAAAGGGGAACAAAGTACCTTAGACCTGAATTTTACCCTGGACTTTGATGCTATAGATCTCTACGGCGATAAAATATATATAACATCGCCTGTAGATGTCAGGGGAAAATTATACGTAATTGATTACAGATTATATATAACTTTGGAAATAAAAGCGGACATGAAAGCAAATTGTAATAGGTGTTTGGAACCATTTGCCTATCATTTCAATTCGAGCATTAATGCGGAAATTGTTCATGAAGATTTGTTTGAACCTGAGGATGATCAAATAGATGATGACATAATTTATTATGAGGGCAACATACTTGATTTAGGAAAATTGATAAGGGAACATATTATAATGAATATTCCTATTAAACTTGTATGTGACGAAACGTGTAAGGGTCTCTGTCCAAAATGCGGTACAAGATTGGAAGAAGGTTCCTGCAGTTGTAGTCATACCCAATCCCATGATGATATAGATCCTCGACTAGCTAAACTTAAAGAGCTCTTATAATAGACAAAGGAGGTATTGATATGGCTGTACCAAAACGAAGGACCGGAAAATCCAAAAGAAATATGAGAAGGGCTTCCAACTCGAAATACACTGCTCCGGGGTTTGTAAAATGTTCACAGTGCAGTGAACCAAAGCTACCTCATAGAGTGTGTCCCGAGTGCGGATACTATAAAAACAGGGAAGTTATCGAAAAATAATATATTTTATAGGCATAGAAAGTGTAGTAATGCATATACAAATAGGTGTAATGCATTACTATTTTTTTGTCTGCAAAATTACCCACGGCAATATTGTTATCCATAATTAAGAACATCACCTGTTAAATTAATTATAGATAATATTTGATCGGATTTCTATTTATATGAAATATAATGCTTGATTTTTTTATAAAATAATTATATACTCTAAATTATAATCAGGTACTAGTTTTAGATACTAAACTGAGGTGACAAGAGTGAATAAGGTTGAAAGGTTAGGTAAGTCGGACAGGCAAGATAAATTATTGGAGCTGTTAAGAGATGACCCTTTTTTGACCGATGAAGACCTGTCTGAATATTTCAAGGTAAGCATACAGACTATTCGATTGGATAGGCTGGAATTATCGATTCCGGAGCTTAGGCAACGTATCAAGAGTGTGGCAAAAAAAAATTATGACAAGGTACGGAGTATCATGGGGGCGGAAATTGTAGGGGAACTGATAGATCTGGACCTTGGTGTTAGCGGGATATCAATTTTAGAAACAACCCCTGAAATGACATTCAGTAAAACCAGTATAGTCAGAGGACATCATATTTTTTCACAGGCAGAATCACTGGCAATGGCGGTAATAGACGCTGAGGTAGCATTAACAGGCGTATCTAATATAAAGTATCTAAGCCCTGTGAGTGAGGGCGATAAATTGGTAGCAAAAGCTGAAGTTACAAGGGTCAGGGGAAATAAACATTTTGTCCATGTTAGGATATATGTCAACCAAGTACAGGTATTCAGGGGTAAATTTATATTAGTGGTAATTAAAAGTAGGTAAGGAGGCCGGATATGAAGGTAGTTATAGATGCAATGGGAGGGGATAATGCCCCATTTGTTACTGTCGAAGGGGCTGTAGATGCAGTTATAAACTACAATATAAATATTATACTTACGGGAAATGAGTCTGTAATTCAGAATCAATTGGCAAAGTATAATTATCCAAAGGAAAAAATTGAAGTAATTCACTGTAGCGAAGAAATCACAAACGAGGATAAACCGGTGTTGGCAATCAGGAGAAAAAAAGATTCTTCCATGGTAAAAGCATTAAGGCTTGTCAAGGAGAAAAAGGCAAATGCGGTTATATCTGCAGGGAATACAGGGGCCTTGTTGGTAGGAGGTCTTTTGATTTTAGGTAGAATCAAAGGGATAGACAGGCCTGCGCTTGCACCTGTATATCCAACTGTTGAAGGAAAATCAGTTCTTATTGATGGTGGCGCAAATTCGGACTGTAAACCGAGGAATTTTTTGGAATTTGGAATTATGGGCAGTACCTATGCCGAAGAGGTACTTGGAATAAAAACACCAAGTGTATGTATTGCTAATATCGGTATGGAGGAAGAAAAGGGAAATGAAATGGTAAAGGAAGCATATAAACTTTGTGAAACTGCACCATTCAATTTCAAAGGAAATGTAGAGGCGAGATATATACCCGACGGATATGCAGATGTTGTAGTATGTGACGGCTTTACCGGAAATATAATCCTAAAATTGACAGAAGGCTTGGCAAATTCTGTTTTCAGATTGTTAAAAAAAGAATTTACTGAGAATATCCTCAGGAAGGTAGGAGCATTGTTATTAAAAACAGGATTGAAGGATTTTAAGAAGCGGTTTGATTACACCGAATATGGCGGGGCTCCATTTCTAGGTGTTAATGGAGTATTGATTAAGGCCCATGGAAGTTCTGATGGAAAGGCCATAAAAAATGCCGTAGGACAGGGTATTAAATTTGTAGAAAACAATGTAATAAATGATATAGCCAAAAACATTGCCGGCTTGGGGGAGGATATTATTGAGTAAATTTTTATCGGTGGGTATTACGGGAACCGGAAGTTATCTGCCGGAAAAAGAGTTGACCAATTTTGATTTGGAAAAAATGGTAGACACAACTGATGAATGGATCAAAACCAGGACCGGAATATCCAAAAGAAGAATTGCGGATGAAAAAACAGCAACATCGGATTTGGCTACCAAAGCGGCCAGGATAGCCATGGAGGATGCAGGTTTGTTATCGGAAGACATTGATTTGATTATAGTGGCCACCGTAACACCGGACATGGCATTTCCATCTACCGCCTGTATTGTGCAAAAAAACATCGGTGCTAAAAATGCGGTGGCATTTGATATAGAGGCTGCATGTACGGGTTTTCTGTACGGTTTGGCCATTGGAGAACAATTTATCAAATCTGGCATATACAAAAATGCATTGGTAATCGGTGCCGAAACCTTGAGTAAAATAGTTAACTGGGAAGATCGCAGTACCTGCGTTTTGTTTGGTGATGGTGCGGGGGCTGCGGTATTACAGCAGGTAAATGAGGGCTTTGGTATACTTTCTAACAACTTGGGTTCCGACGGGACCAGGGCCGATTATTTAAAACAACCTGCAGGAGGCTCCAGGATGCCATCATCAGAAAAAACTATTTTGAATAACCTGCATTATATACATATGGATGGAAGAGAGGTATTTAAATTCGCGGTGAGAATCATGTCAAAATCAGCATTGGAAACTGTAAAAAATACGGGATATGATATAAAAGATGTGGATTATATGGTCCCTCATCAGGCCAATATAAGAATCATAAAAGCAGTTGCAAAAAAGATCAATCTGAGTATGGACAAAGTACATGTTAATCTGTATGATTATGGGAATATGTCTGTGGCTTCTATTCCTGTAGCATTGGATGAATCTGTTAAAAAAGGCAATGTTAAAGCAGGGGACATAATAATATTGGTTGCATTTGGCGGAGGTTTAACTTGGGGTTCTTCCATAATTAAATGGTGCAAATAAGTTTCCTTGGGGGTGATTATGATTAATACCAGACTGTGTGAAACATTAAATATCAGATATCCTATATTACAAGGAGGTATGGCCTGGATAGCTACTGCAGAGTTGGCAGTAGCCGTATCTGAAGCGGGCGGAATGGGTATAATCGGTGCAGGCAATGCTCCGGCAGAGTCTGTAAAGGAAGAAATTGTAAAAGTCAAAAGGTCTACCGATAAATTGTTTGGTGTAAATATTATGTTATTATCACCTTTTGTGGAAGAGGTGGTGGATGTTATTTGTAAATATAAAGTACCTGTAGTGACTACAGGTGCAGGGAATCCAACCGGATTTATTGAAAGACTGAAAGAAGCCGGTACTAAGGTAATTCCACTTGTGCCTTCTGTTGCACTCGCAAAAAGAATGGAAAATTTGGGAGCGGAGGCCGTCATTGTGGAGGGAACAGAAGCAGGTGGACATATAGGTGAACTTACCACAATGTCACTGGTACCCCAAGTGGTGGATGCTGTTGACATTCCTATTATTGCTGCCGGAGGAATTGCTGACGGCAGGGGTTTGTTGGCTGCTCTGTCCTTAGGTGCCGATGGCGTACAGGTGGGAACAAGATTTATTTGTGCTGAAGAATGTGCGGTACATAAAAACTATAAAAACATGATACTAAAAGCAAAAGATAGGGATGCAGTAGTAACAGCAAGGGTTACCGGACATCCTGTAAGAATGTTAAGAAACAGACTGGCAAGACAATTTCTTAAACTGGAAAAACAAGGTGCTACTGCAGAGGATATTGAACAATTAGGAAAGGAAAAACTTAAATTAGCTGCACTGTATGGAGATATTAAAAACGGTTCTGTGATGGCCGGTCAGGTTTCCGGAATGATCAAAGAGATTAAATCCTGTAAAGAAATAATAGAAGAAATTGTTTCAGATGCTAAAAACCAACTTGATTTGGTAGGTGAATTTTGCACGGAGGTATAATAAATGAGTAAAGTTGCTTTTATTTTTCCGGGTCAGGGGGCCCAATATACAGGAATGGGGAGGGATTTCTTTGATAACTTTCCGCTTGCAAGAGCTGTTTTTGAAGAAGCAAGTGACGAAACCGGTGTGGACATGAAGGAACTTTGTTTTGAGGATCCCGAAAACAGATTGGAAGAGACGGAAAACACTCAACCTGCTATACTAACTACCTCTGTTGCAATACTGAGGGTATTGGAAGAAGAAGGAATTGTTTGCAATATGACTGCAGGATTAAGCCTCGGTGAATATACTTCCCTAGTTAAATCAAATGTTCTCCGGTTTAAAGATGCGGTTAAGTTAGTTAAAAAAAGGGGCAGGTATATGCAGAATGAGGTACCGGTTGGTATAGGTGTTATGGCAGCTATATTGGGTTTGAACAGAGAAAGGCTCAAACAATGTATTGAGTATTCCAAACAATATGGAGTGGTAGAGACTGCTAACTACAATTGCCCGGGACAAATAGTTATTTCCGGAGAAACAAAGGCGGTAAAATCAACAGTAAAATTGGCCAAAAAGGCCGGTGCCAAAAAGGCTGTTCTATTGCCGGTGAGCGCCCCGTTTCATTGTAGTTTGCTCAAAGGCGCCGGGGAAAAACTTCGGAAGGACTTGGAAAAATTAAAAATAAACGAGCCTCAAATATCGGTTGTAACAAATGTAGAGGCTAAAATCTTAACATCTGAATCGGAGGTCATACCTTCCTTGGTTAATCAAATAAGCAATTCTATACTTTGGGAGGATTCTATAATATTAATGATAGATGAAGGGGTTAGAATATTTATAGAAATTGGGCCGGGCAAAATTTTATCATCTTTGGTAAAGAGGACAGCCGAAGCGAAAAAAGTTGAGGTGGACATATACAATGTAGAAAGTGTGGATAAATTCAAACAATTGCTGAATATAAAATTGGAGGGGTAAATTTGGACCTAATGGGAAAAACCGCTTTGATAACGGGCGGGTCTGGAGGCATAGGCAAAGCTATTGCCCTAATGCTTGCTGAAAAAGGTGCAAATATCATTATAAATTACATAGATGATGACGAAAATGCAATGAACGTTGTAGGGGAAATTAAAAATTTAGGAGTAAAAGGGTTAGCAATCAGGGCAGATATTTCAGAGGCCGAAGAAGTAAACAGGATGATCAATGAAATAAAAAAGAACTTTGATAAAATAGATATTCTGATAAATAATGCCGGAGTTACAAGGGATGGTGTTTTTCTAAGGATGAAAGAAACGGATTGGGACCGCGTGATGAAAATAAATTTAAAGGGTGTGTTTTTATGCACAAAAGCTGTTATTAGGGGAATGATTAGACAAAAACATGGGAGGATTATCAATATATCATCTGTAGTAGGTGTTACCGGAAATCCGGGTCAGGTAAATTATTCCGCATCAAAGGCCGGTATTATAGGTTTTACAAAATCTCTTGCAAAAGAAATAGCAACTAGAAATATTACGGTCAATGCGGTCGCTCCGGGGTTTATAGAAACTGATATGACAAAGATTTTGTCGGAGGATATCAAAGAAGACATATTAAAAACTATCCCTATGGAGAGGTATGGCAGACCTGAGGATGTTGCAAACATGGTAGCATTTTTGAGCAGTGACAAGGCCGATTATATTACCGGCCAGGTAATTCATGTTGATGGCGGCATGGCAATGTAGATTGCCATGATATATTTAATATAAAACAAATAAAAACAAGGAGGAAATCAATATGACATTTGAAAGGGTTGTTAAAATTATTGCAGAACAACTGGGGGTGGAGGACAGTAGTGAGATTACCGAAACTACTTCATTGATGGATGACTTGGAAGCGGACTCTTTGGATGCCGTTGAAATAGTTATGAATATCGAAGATGAATTCGGCATTGAAATTCCGGATGAGGATGCTGAGGGTTTCAAAGATGTTAATGACATGGTTGGCTATATAGATGCCAATAAATAGCTGTACAAAATCCCGATTAGTCGGGATTTTCTAGTATGGGAGGTGACATTATGAAAAGAAGGGTAGTAGTAACAGGAATGGGATGTATTACCCCTGTAGGTATTGGAAAACATGAACTTTGGGACTCATTAATAAATGGTAGGTCCGGTGTGGATTATATTACAAGATTCGATACAAAAAATTTTAGTACCAAGATTGCTGCAGAGGTAAAGGAATTTACCGCCGAGAATTATATTGATAAAAGAGACGCAAGAAAAATGGATAGGTTTACTCAATTTGCGGTTGCTGCTGCACAAATGGCGGTAGAAGACTCAAAACTTGACACAAAGAAGATAAATCCGGAACGTTTTGGTGTTATTTTGGGTGCCGGTATAGGAGGAATGGATACATTTGAGGACCAGGCTAAAAAATTAATGAAAAGAGGGCCAGGGAGGGTTAGTCCGTTCTTTATTCCTATGATGATATCCAACATGGCATCCGGCTGGGTGTCTATTATACTGGGTGCAAAGGGTCCAAACATGTTGGTTGTTACAGCATGTGCATCCTCTACAGATGCTATAGGAGAGGCTTTTCGTACGATTCAGTACGGTGATGCGGACATTATGGTTACAGGGGGTACTGAGGCTTCTATCACACCATTATCCATAGCGGGATTTTCTTCTATGAGAGCTATGTCGACCAATAATAATAATCCAAGGGAGGCCAGCAAGCCTTTTGATAGAAACAGAGACGGATTTGTAATGGGTGAGGGTGCAGGGATACTTGTAATAGAGGAACTGGAACATGCCCTTAAGAGAGGTGCTACTATTTATGGGGAACTCATAGGTTATGGTAGAGGGGCCGATGCATACCATATTACATCTCCTATTCCGGGTGGAGAGGGATCCGCCAGGGCCATGAAATGTGCTTTGGAAGACGCAGATATAAACTATGATACAATAAATTATATTAATGCACATGGTTCGAGTACCATGCATAATGACAAATTTGAGACCGAGGCAATTAAAAAGGCATTTAAAGAACATGCGTATAAATTGGATATAAGTTCAACCAAATCAATGACCTCCCATCTTCTGGGTGCCGCGGGCGGCATAGAAGCTATTGTGTGTATTATGACTATTATAAATGGAATCATACCGCCTACGATTAATTATAAAACACCCGATCCCGAATGCGACCTGAACTATGTTCCAAACACTGCAAAAAAAGCGGAAGTTGAATATGCTCTCTCAAATTCTTTAGGTTTTGGGGGTCATAATGCAGCTGTTATTTTCAAAAAATATGAGTGATAGTTTCGACAGTATTCAGCAAACAATTGTTTTTAACTGTATTTATTATAGGAAGATAGCTTTTCTTCCTATAATTTTTTGCAATTAAAATGGTATAATAGTACAATAAGGAAAGTTTAGTTCAACCGGGGGGTAACAACAAGATGAAATTAGATAAAAAACGTCTAAAACAGCTAAAAAGATTTCAGGACATAATAAAATATCAATTCAAAGAGATAGCCACTATAAATGAAGCATTGACACACAGTTCGTACTCTAACAAAAATCGGGGTAAATATTTTTATAACAATGAAAGGCTGGAGTTTTTAGGCGATTCGGTCTTGAGTACTGTGGTCAGCGAGTATGTTTATCTAAAATATAAATATTTATCCGAGGGTGAACTAACAAAAATAAGGGCTAATGTTGTATGTGAATCATGTTTGGCACACCAGGCCAAATCAATAAATTTAGGTGAGTTTTTATTGTTGGGCAAGGGCGAAGAAATGACAGGTGGACGGGGAAGGACTTCTATATTAGCAGATGCACTTGAGGCGGTAATAGGGGCATTATATTTAGATGGAGGAATTGAAATAGTACGCGAGTTTATTTTAGGCATGTTAAAGGCTAGTATAGAACTTGCAAGTACAGGCGATTTATTCAGAGACTATTGCAGAGCAGGTTTGACGATAAAATCAGTTATAGGGTAATAGGTGAAACCGGGCCCGATCACGACAAAATTTTTGAGGTTGAGGTAGTGCTAGGTGACAAAGTATTGGGAATGGGAAGAGGTAAAAACAAAAAGGAAGCGGAACAAAATGCTGCCAAAAACGCATTAGATTAATTTTTAGGAGGATGAGAATGTTTAGGGGTTTTATTGATAAACTGAAAGGAAAGGACAGAAAAACAGAAAGTTCATCTGAGATAAAGGAGCATAAAATAGACAAAAATGCTGATTTAGATATAAAAGAAACAGAGAAAGCATCCGATCAGATCCAATCAGCGGAGTTGGATGACAAACCCAATTTATTTCAACGGTTAAAAGATGGACTTTCCAAGACTAAAAAAGGAATTGTCGATAGGGTTGATAATTTAGTTAAATCATACAGAAAAATAGATGAGGGCTTATTTGAGGAACTGGAAGAAATTTTAATCACTGCGGATATTGGCGTTCAAACTACAATAGAAATAGTAGATGACCTGAAAGAGAGAGTTAGGACAGAAAAAATCTCAGAACCGGTACAGATCAAAACATTGCTCAGGGAAAAGCTGATAAATACATTAGAAGGACTACCGGACTCTCAGATTAGTATAGAACCTTCGCCTGCCATTATTTTGGTGGTGGGTGTAAATGGTGTCGGAAAAACAACATCCATTGCTAAGATGGCCTATCGTTTTAAAAATATGGGTAAGAAGGTGTTGCTGGCCGCAGGAGATACCTTCCGGGCTGCCGCCATAGATCAGCTGGAAATTTGGGGTGACAGAATTAATATAGATGTGATACGGCACCAGGAAGGTTCAGATCCCGCTGCTGTAATATATGATGCCATACATGCTGCAAAGGCACGGGACACAGACGTACTAATATGCGACACTGCAGGAAGGTTTCACAATAAAAAGAATTTAATGAACGAGTTGGACAAGATATTTAGGATTGTGGATCGGGAATATAGCGATGCATCCAAGGAAATCTTATTGGTCTTGGATGCTACTACCGGGCAAAATGCCGTTCAGCAGGCAAAAACATTTAATGAAGTAGCACCGATTACTGGCCTTGTGTTGACAAAACTGGATGGGACAGCAAAAGGCGGAGTCGTTGTAGGGATAAGCAGGGAACTGAACATTCCTGTCAAATATATAGGGGTTGGTGAACAGATGGAAGATCTACAAGAGTTTAATCCTGAAACTTTTATTGAAGCAATATTTGGGGAAGATGAATAAGGTGCTTGACATACGGCTTTTTTTAATATAAAATTGCACCTGTAAAGTGATTTCACTTTACAGCTAAACAATAGGAAGTGCTTATATGCTAAAAAAAACAGTGGAAATTGCAATTTTATATGATATTTACAACCAATTATTGACAGAAAAACAGAGGGATATAACAGATCTTTACTATAATCATGATCTATCTTTAGGAGAAATAGCTGATAAATTTAATGTATCCAGGCAAGCTGTTTATGATATGTTAAAAAGAACGGAAAGACTGTTATATCAATATGAGAAAAAACTGAATTTTGTGAGCTCTATGGATGCTAAAAACAAAAAAATTTTAGATATATTGGATAATGTAATAGATTTGGAGAACAAGTTAAATTCAATTTCATCACCAAAACAATTGTTAAAACAGGTTGTTCATATCAAATGCGAACTATATAAATTTTTGGATAGTTAAATCCTCATAAAGGAGGTGTGTTTATGGTTTTTGGAGGTTTAGCGGAGAAACTTCAAGGTGCCTTTAAAAGGTTGAGGGGTAAAGGTAAATTAACAGAAAAAGATGTAGATACTGCTATGAGGGAAGTAAGGCTTGCTCTTTTGGAAGCGGATGTTAATTTCAGGGTTGTTAGGGATTTTGTAAATAAACTTAAGGAAAGAGCAACCGGTTCCGAGGTTTTGGAAAGCCTAACCCCGGCCCAACAGGTTGTAAAAATAGTGAACGAAGAACTTACAGAGTTAATGGGAAATGTACAAAGTAAAATTAATTTTGCCCCTACCCCTCCTACAGTTGTAATGTTTGTAGGTTTGCAAGGATCGGGCAAGACAACAACTGCGGGTAAATTAGCCAGGATGTTAAAAAAACAAGGAAAAAGGCCCTTATTGATAGCCGGAGATATATATAGACCTGCAGCTATAAAGCAACTTCAGGTTGTTGGAGAAAAGGTAGATACACCGGTATTTACTATGGGGGACAAGCAGAATCCGGTCGATATTGTAAAGGCCGGTATAGATTACGGTACCAATAATAACAACGATGTTATTTTGATAGATACTGCCGGTAGACTTCATGTTGATGAAGGTCTTATGACGGAGCTTCAAAACATAAAATCAGCAGTTAACCCACATGAGATACTACTGGTAGTAGACTCCATGACCGGTCAGGATGCTGTAAATGTTGCAGAAAATTTTAATGAAAAATTAGGGATTGATGGTGTTGTATTAACAAAACTGGATGGGGATGCACGCGGGGGTGCTGCATTATCGGTAAGAGCTGTTACTAATAAACCTATTAAGTTTGTAGGACTCGGTGAAAAACTCGATGATTTAGAACCATTCCATCCGGATAGAATGGCATCCAGGATTTTGGGTATGGGAGATATACTCAGTCTTGTTGAAAAAGCGCAGGAGAATATAGATGCCGAAAAGGCCAGAGAATTAGAAGAAAGGATCAGAAGTAAACAATTTACTTTTGATGATTTTTTGGACCAACTTCAGCAAATACAACAAATGGGGTCTATCAGTCAGATACTTGAAATGATCCCGGGCGTGGGAGGCAAACAACTCAAAAATTTGGACATAGATGACAGAGAATTAGTACATGTTGAAGCCATCATACAATCCATGACCCAAGAAGAAAGAAAAAATCCAAACATTATAAAAGGAAGCAGAAGAAGAAGAATTGCAGCCGGCAGTGGGACTTCTGTACAGCAAGTAAATAAACTGTTGAAACAGTTCAGCCAAACCAAAAAGATGATGAAGCAATTTACGGATATGGAAAAATCAATTAAAAAAGGTGGAAGACCCAATATACCTTTTTTTGGTAGATAGTAATTATTTTTTAAAGGAGGTGAGATGATGGCGGTTAAAATCAGATTGAAAAGAATGGGAGCAAGCAAGAGACCTTTTTATAGGATAGTAGTTGCTGACTCAAGATCCCCGAGAGATGGAAGATTTATAGAAGAGATTGGATACTATAACCCTATTTCTGAACCGAAACAAATTGAGATTGACAGTGAAAAAGCAGAAAAATGGTTGGAAAATGGTGCACAGCCTACGGATACGGTAAGGGATTTGTTTAAAAGAAGCGGTATAATTCAATAATCACCTTAATTTAGGAGGTAGAAAAAATGGGTCATTTAGTAGAGGTTATTGCTAAAGGTTTGGTAGATAATCCTGAACAAGTAAATGTTAATGAAATAGAGGGAAATCGGTCAATTATTTTGGAGCTAAAGGTCGCACCCGAGGATATGGGAAAAGTAATTGGCAAACAGGGGAGAATTGCCAAGGCTATCAGAACAGTTGTAAAGGCGGCCGCTACAAAGCAGAACAAGAGAGTGATTGTTGAGATTATTCAATAGGATTAGAAAATTCTGGT
>CAYOQX010000032.1:0-12588 GCA_964406195.1 uncultured Alkaliphilus sp.
ATAAAAATAATTTTTTCGGTCCATTTTAGAATGGCATCCGTACTTCCCCACTCAAGCGGGATACCTTCGACCTCTTCCTTTTTTATAATTCCTTTTTCGTAAAGCTCCATTGCAGCCGATATAGTAACGGATGCGGAGATAGTGTCTAATCCAAGCTCATTGCAAATTTTGTTAACAAGAGTAATGGCTTTCAGATCCGAGACCCCGCAGTTAGAACCATATCCCCACAGGGTTTCATATTCGGGCCCTGCCATTTGCTCGCCATCTATATTGCATAATCTGCCGCAGGCTATAGGGCAACGATAACAACCCGTCCTCCTGACTAAATACTTCTCCGCAAGAGCTTCCCCGCTGATATCCTCGGCATGCTCAAATTGTGATAATTGGAAATTTTTTGTCGGTAATGCACCGGTCTCGTTCAGTATATTAACAAGCACTGCTGTACCGTACGTCGGAAGACCTTCTCCGGTTACCCCGTTATCCCTTATTTTTTTGTTAATATCGGATACAACTTTTTTATGCAATTCCGGATTGTGTATTTTGACCTTTCCGGTACCCCTCACAACTATGGCCTTAAGGTTTTTGGAACCCATGACAGCCCCTACTCCGGATCGGCCCGCCGCACGGTCCTCATCGTTCATAACCGCAGCTATTCTTGATAATTTTTCACCTGCAGGTCCGATATTAAGAATCCTTGCATTTTCACTTGTTTCATCTTTTAGAATCTTTGTTGTTTCGGAAGTCACTTTACCCCAAAGATGTGATGCATCCCTTATTTGTATATCGTCATCCTCTATAACTATATATACCGGAGAATCCGCTTTATCCTCTATTATAATAATGTCGTAGCCTGCAAATTTTAGTTCGGCACCCCAAAACCCACCTGAATTTGAGCTTGCTATTGTGCCTGTGAGCGGGGATTTTGTGATAACCATATACCTGCCGCTTGTTGGGGATGGGGTACCGCTTAACGGTCCTGTTGCAATAATAACTTTGTTGTCCGAACTCAGGGCATCCACCCCGGCATCAACTTCATCCATAAAAATCTTTGTACCCAGTCCCCTTCCGCCTATAAATTTTTTTGCCAAATCCAAATCCAACGGTTCTTTTCTTGCGGTCTTTTCCTTTAGGTTAACTCTCAGGATTTTTCCATTATAACCGTACATAATATATCCCCCTTCTTATATTCAAGCCACCGATACTTATATAAAGAAAGCATTATGTCCACAATGATAATGTATATGTAATTTACCCGTACGGGGTATCAATAAACATCTTTGAATAATTAATCTTCAAAATATTGTAAAATCCCCGGTTCTAATTACAGACTATCCTTAATGTCCTCATACCATAGCTTCGGGTTGAAAAAAACAGCCCCTTTAAACATTCACTCTACGTTGTAATAAACTTGATAATAAACCTTTTTAAATATACAATATAATCAAACGTAACAATGAGGAGGGTTTGAAAATTGATTGTAGGTTTAGATATGGGCGGGACCCATATAGATGCGGTTATAATAGAGAACGGAAAGATATTAAAAACAGTGAAACAACCTACCGATAAAGATGATTTATTTGAATCCATCTGGAATACCCTGAATATGTTGCTGTTGGATTGCGATAAATCTAAAATTAAGAGAATAAATTTGAGCACCACGGTGTCCACTAACGCTATTGTCGAGGACAGGACCTCGCCGGTAGGGGTTATTATTCAGTCGGGCCCGGGTATTAATAATGAATTTTTAGCCTGCGGCAATGAAAATATATTTATTTCAGGATATATTGATCACCGGGGTAAAATAGTCAGGGATTTAGATATATCAGAAATACAGGACGGTGTTGAGTCTTTCAGGGAAAAAAACATAAAACACTGTGCCGTAGTTACAAAATTTTCTACCAGAAACCCTAACCATGAATTACAAATAAAAGAAACTATAGAAAAAGATTTTTCACACATCACAATGGGACATACCCTGTCAGGTAAACTGAATTTTCCCAGAAGGGTATTTACCTCTTACTTAAATTCCGCCGTACACGATATTTTCAAAGATTTTGCACTCTATATTAAAAAATCCCTGGAGAGGGAAGGAATAAATGCACCCCTCTTTATATTAAAGGCTGACGGAGGGACAATGAATTTGAATGCATCCGAGGAACAACCGGTAGAGACAATTCTCTCCGGACCTGCCGCCAGCTTTATGGGAATCACTGCCATGCTGGATACCGATAAAGATGCCATACTTTTGGATGTGGGGGGGACTACAACGGACATATTCTTTCTTATAGACGGCGTTCCTCTGTTTGAGCCCTTAGGTATAAAAATAGGTCCTTATAATACCTTGGTGAGGGCCATATATAGTGTTTCTATAGGTTTGGGCGGTGACAGCAGTATCAATATAGAAGACGGAAATATCAAAATAGGTCCCAGACGGGAAGGAAAACCCTATGCATTCGGCGGACCGAAACCTACTCCCACCGATGCAATGATAGTTTTAGGACATATGCAAGAGGGAGACGAGGAAAAAGCACATAAGGCAATAGAAAAATTAGGTAAACAACTGAATTTATCAACAGAAGATACAGCAGAAATGATTCTTGAAACTATGGGGACCATAATCAAAAACAATGTAAACAGACTGCTTGAAGAAGTTAACAGTAAGCCTGTTTACACCATAAAGGAGTTATTGCACGGTGAAAAAGTTGAACCGCGCCTAATCAATATTATAGGCGGCCCTGCCAATGTGTTGGCACCAATATTGGAGGATAAATTCGGGCTTCCCTGCAATTATCCCAAAAAATATGATGTGGCTAATGCAATCGGTGCCGCACTTGCTAAAACCACTACGGAGATAACCATGGCGGCCGATACCGAGCGGCGGATGCTCTCTGTACCCGAACTCGGAATATATGAGAAAATAGACAGAAACTATAATTTAAAACAGGCCAGAAAACAGGCATCCGAATTGCTGAAGGAATCCGCACTTTCCCTGGGTGCCATAGAAGAAAACATAGAAACCGAAATAATAGAAGAAAGCAGTTTCAATATGGTACGGGGGTTCTTTACCAGCGGTAAAAACATAAGAATAAAGGCCCAGGTAAAACCCGGGCTTATTCAGGAATTAAGAGGTGAAACCGATGATTAAATCCAAAAATAAGTTAGGTCTTGTGTTCTTCCCCGCTTTTGACTGGGCTATCAGTTCCACCCATCCGGAAAGGGAGGAAAGACTTTTATACACACAGGACCAAATTTTCGAAGAAGGAATAGAAGATATCGAGGGAATAAGATTTTATAATCCAATTGTAGCCGAAGAAAAGGATATTGAAAGGGTACATTTTTGTGTGCCTGACGTAAAGTCCAGAGTTACACAGTCCCATTTAATATCGATAGGAGGTGCAATAAAAGCCTTCCAGGCGGTGATGGATGAAGAAGTGGATAAATCCTTTGCCCTTGTCCGCCCACCGGGACATCATGCCCAAAGGGTGGTATACGGAGATAGGGGATTTTGCATAGTAAATATAGAAGCGATAATGTTGGAAAAAATACGCCAACAATACGGCCCTCTGAGAGTGGCAATAATCGATAGCGACTGTCATCACGGTGACGGAACCCAGGATATATACTGGAATGATAAAGACACATTGTTTATATCATTCCACCAGGACGGAAGAACCCTCTATCCGGGTACGGGTGCCGTAGATGAGTTCGGCGGTCCCGGGGCCTACGGTTACAACATAAACATACCGCTCCCGCCGGGGACGGGTGAAGAAGGTTTCTTATACGTACTTGATAATGTAGTCATGCCTATATTGGATGATTATAAACCGGATATCATTATAAATTCCGCAGGCCAGGATAACCACTATTCGGACCCGATCACAAACATGAATTTTACGGCACAAGGATATGCAAAACTGAATGATGTTTTAAATCCGGATATCGCCGTTCTCGAAGGAGGTTATTCTATCGAAGGTGCACTGCCTTATATTAATCTGGGAATAATACTGGCCATGGCAGGTCTTGATTATTCTCATGTGGAGGAACCGGACTATGATAGAAACAGATTAAGACAGCCTGATTCGATTACGGAACATATAAAAAAGGAAAGCGAAAAAATTTATAGCCTATGGGAACACAAAGAAGACCTGTGGCTTCAAAACTACAAGGATGCGGAACATGTAGAAAGGTCCAGACGGGTTTTCTATGATACGGACGGAATACTGGAAAGACAGACACAGAAATTCACGGTCTGCAAAAAATGTACCGGCCTGAATACCATCAAATCCAGAAGTGATTCCGGATATAGTATACTTGCCATAACTATTCCGAGGGATGCCTGTTCCGATTGTATTGATGAAGGATATAAGATATATAAAAATTGTCCTCCTATTACGTATACAAATGTATATCTTCAGGACAAGGTAAACGATGTTTATCATGCAAAATAATAATCGAACATTACTAAAAAACACTATGTTATAAAATCGAAAAACCGATTAATTAAAAAAGTATATTGTTATAGTACCGTCACGGATACTTAACATTATTATTAATATATCTAATGATAATTTGCTTTTAGGATCGTATAAACATGCAGTTTTTACTCAAAGGGTCTTATGCTATTATCATTAGGTATTTCTTAATTTGTTTCGGGATCAATTTTAGTTTAGTTTGTTCTTGAAATTCAGTTATCTGCAGAACATATATATTAACTAGAATTAAGTTGTCAAAACTAGCACTGGGAGGAAATAAAGATGAATTCAATTACTAAGCTAAATATAAAAAAACGTATAAAAAAATCCCATGAAAGGTGCAGGGCCAAGGGACTAAGTACAGACCTTGTATACAGTAAGAAAATTATTAAGGGAATTGAACTTCAAAATACCCTGGATAAAAAGAGTGAATTAATCGAATTATCAAAACCATTTATTGAACAATTATATAAATTCGTAAAAGGTTCAGGATTTTTCACTATTTTAAACGATGAAAAAGGATGCATTTTAAATGTTATAGGTGATGAGGATATACTGGAAGAAGCCTTTTCATATCAAATGATACCGGGTGCATATATGGATGAAGACAACATCGGAACCAATGCAATGAGTTTAGCCATCACCGAAGGGACCCCCGTTCAAATTTCCGGTGATGATCACTATATTGAATCGTATCACAAATGGACCTGCTCTGCGGCTCCTATAAGGGATATAAACAATAATATAATAGGGGTGTTGGATTTAACCGGATACAGTGATGCAACACATCCTCATACATTAGGTATGGTGGTAGCGGCGGTAAATGCAATTGAAAAAACTATACAAATAAAAGCATATAGTGAAAAAATTGAAATGGATAAAATTTATATAGAAACTATACTGAATTCTATTTCTGCAGGTATTATGACATCCGACTTGGAAGGAAATATAAAAACCATAAACAAGGATATTATAAATATGTTGGGATATACCGAAAATGAAATTAAAAGACAAAAAGCCTGGGAACTGTTTGAAAATTGGGAGAATATTATTGATGCAATAAAATTTAAAGGCAGTTATTTAAATGAGGATGTATTTATAAACTCCAAAAATAATGTACTTCAATTCAGTCTGAGTGTCTACCCTATACTCGACAATAAGCAAAAACTGAATTATGTTATTTATGTATTTAAAGAGATAAAAAAGGTAAGAAAACTGGCAAATAAAATTATGGGAAAACAGGCCTTCTATACTTTTGATAATATAATCGGACAAAATAAACAATTCCTAAAAACTGTAGGGTTTGCTAAAAGGATTGCTGACAGTAAATCCACTATTTTGCTGCTGGGAGAGAGCGGAACCGGAAAAGAGATTTTTGGCCAATCAATACACAACTACAGTAATAGAAAAAATGAAGCATTTGTAACAATAAATTGCGGAGCTATTCCAAAAAATTTAATAGAATCCGAACTCTTCGGTTATGAGGAAGGGGCCTTTACCGATGCTAAAAGAGGCGGCCACCCGGGAAAGTTTGAAATTGCAGACGGTGGAACTATTTTCTTGGATGAAATTGGGGAAATGCCTTTAGATATGCAAACCAGATTACTCAGAGTAATTGAAGAAGGTGTGGTTGAAAGAATAGGCGGCTCAAAACAAATTATAATAAATACCAGAATTATAGCGGCAACAAATAAAAACCTGATAAATGAAGTTAAAGCGGGAAATTTCAGAAAAGATTTGTTTTACAGACTGAATGTTTTGCCTATAAGATTGATCCCTCTAAGGGAAAGAAAAGATGATATACCGTTGCTGATTGATTATTTCATGAATAAAATATCAAAGAAATTAAATAAGAAAAAAATTGAGTTGTCCAAAGAAGATTTGGATATGTTTATTGAATATGACTGGCCGGGCAATATCAGAGAATTGGAAAACCAAATAGAATTGATTTTAAATACGGGAAATATTGAAAATATTATTAATGATGATAACAACATCAGTAATGATAATCAAATTGTTTATATTGATAATTTTTCCGATAAAGATATTTCGAGTTTTAAACTCGAAGATGTTGAAAAGGAACATATAATCAGGGCTATAAAACATTTCAATAATAATATAAGTGATACTGCACAAGCCTTAGGTATAGGAAGGAATACACTCTATAGAAAAATCAATAAATATAACATAAATGTATAAAATTTTTTAGGACTTGTACTTTTAATATATTGCATATCCTTTAAATTAGAAAAGGTTTGATTGGATATAATTATATCCAATCAAACCTTTTTTGCTTTTTATGCTTTGCCTGTGCTGTGATTTACATTACATAGCATTTTTGAATATTTGAATAACTTCTTCTAATGTTGCTGTTCTTGGGTTAGTAGCTTGGCAAGCATCAGCCATTGCATTTTTAGCCATTAATTCGAAATCTTCTTCTTTTACATCTAACTCTGTTAATCCTGCAGGAATACCTATTGATGCGGATAGATTTTTGATAGAATCTATAGCTTTTTGTGCTGCATCCGGAACAGATAGTCCTTCAACATTTTCACCTAAAGCAATAGCTACATCACGTAGTCTATCAGCACATCCTATTAGGTTGAACTGCTGAACGTGGGGTAATAATATAGCATTGCATACACCGTGTGGAAGATCGTAAAATCCGCCAAGTTGATGTGCCATAGCATGTACATATCCAAGGCTTGCATTGTTAAATGCCATTCCTGCTAAGAACTGAGCATAAGCCATCTTATCCCTTGCTACCATATCAGAGCCATTTGCAACTGCAATAGGTAGATATTCGGATATCAGTTCTATTGACATAAGTGCTGCTGAATCGGTAAGAGGAGTTGCTATTGTTGATACATAAGCTTCTATAGCATGTGTTAATGCATCCATACCGGTAGCTGCGGTTAATGCTGCAGGTTTGCTTACCATCATTTCCGGATCGTTTATTGAAATGCTTGGAGTTATTCTCCAATCGAGAATTGCCATTTTTATCTTTCTGCTAGTATCTGTAATTATGCAGAAACGTGTCATTTCGGAAGCAGTACCTGCAGTTGTGTTTGCTGCAATATAAGGAACCATAGGGTTTGTGGATTTGTCTACACCTTCATAGTCGTGAATTTTTCCGCCATTTGC
The DNA here is from genome assembly GCA_964406195.1 of uncultured Alkaliphilus sp. Classification (GTDB taxonomy): domain Bacteria; phylum Bacillota; class Clostridia; order Peptostreptococcales; family Natronincolaceae; genus JAAZJW01. The sequence continues at coordinate 7,617 of CAYOQX010000032.1, forward strand.
TGCCAATAGACCAATACCTTTTGCACAGTCATGTGGGGAACCTCCGCCTAAGGAAACTAAGGCGTCACATTTTTCGTCTTTCCATATTTTAAATCCTGCGTCAACATTTTTGTCTGTCGGGTTAGGCTGTACTCCATCAAATATAACAACTTCTAAACCGGCGTCTACTAATAAGTCTTTAACTTGATCGGCCATTCCCAAATCAACTACACCTTTGTCGGTAACTATTAAAGCTTTACTGCCACCCAGGCTTTTTAATTGATCGCCTATACCGTTAATAGAGCCCGGCCCAATAACATTTACAGTCGGAATAAAATATGTGCTTATTGTCATTTTTACAACCTCCTAATATTAGATTTGAAATTAAATATGTTTTTCAAATACACCTCCTGCAAGCTTTCATCTTAATTAATAGTTAATACACCTCCTATGTATACAAGTGTACCTTCTTTACTATTTTTCATTGCAAGAGATGAGTCTTATCTATAATATGTTGCAACAATCATGCCAACATTTTATTATTGGCTCTAAAGCCTGCAAACAACCCATTATATATTTTTTGCAATATATCTGTAGTTCCAATATGGAACAAAGTTACCGACAAATGAAGTTCCGTATTGGAACAATGTTCATTTATGTAACAGTTTTGCCAAGAATATTTTTAAGGGTATAAAAAAACGCCGACGAACACTGCATCGGCGAGTCTTTTTATATCATATTAAATCTATTATGTCGTATTCATGATTAAGCATGTTAATAAAGAGTAATTTGTTCCTCAATAAATCGCCCCTGTTAATTAATACCTTAATTATTTCACCGACCTGAATTGAACTGATCAGGCCGGGGATAAATGCAGGATTCCCAAGCTCTTTTTCTTTGCCGTGTGTTATATTTTCTTTATAAATTTTGCTTAATGTGTTTTCACCCGGGAAAACAGTACACACTTGGCCGTACCAACCGGCAATTGCACCGTGGACCAGCGGCAATTCTAAATTAAGGCAGGTCTCCTGTAAGATTAGTCTGGACGGGATATCATCAAGTGCATCGACTATTACATGATGACCTTCCAGAAGCTGTTTTGCATTTGACTCATCAATAAACTCGTTAATAGGTACCATGTTTATATCGGAATTTACAAGTGCCATTCTTTCTTTAGCCGCCATAACTTTACTCTGTCCGATTGTAAGTTCATTTGATAAAATTTGCCTGTTCAAATTGGTTTCATCAAGGACATCTCCGTCCACGGCGGTAATTGTACCGACTCCCAACCTTCCGAGCATTTCAATAATATGTCCACCCAGACCGCCGCATCCTACTACACATACCCTTGATTGTCTCAATCTCAAATTTTCATCTCGTGTTATAGAAAACAAATTACGGGAATAACGACCCAAATTAACCGCCTCCTACAGGTGGAAATATCGATACGGTATCACCTTCATAAAGTGTAGTATCAAGTTCTTTGATCCTGCCGTTAATTATTATTATTGTTGCATCCTTTTCCGAAATATCCAATTGCTGGATAACATCTCTTGGAGTAGAACCTTTCGGCATATCCAGGGACAATTCTTTTTCATTATGCAGCCTTAGGCTGGCAAATAATTTAACAGTTATCTTCATCTTATTCACCCCTTTAGCTGTAAATTTAACAAGACAAACTATTTTCCCTTGATTTTAAAATTAGCCGGATTATCCTGATTCTTACTATAAAACCCTAACGCAATTCTATAGGGTCCGGGACATCCGGGAGGTAAAAATGCTACACGATCACCGGGATTAATTAAATAGTTCAGGTCCTGTACAAATCCATTTACAAAAACGACCTCTATCTCTTCTGATGAAATATTCAGTCTTTTGGCTAAGTCAGCACCTGTAGTCGGGGTATCAAGCTCTAAAATTACAGGCATAGCACCAAATTTTTTCTTTAAAAAAGCATCCAAGTGCAAAAAACCCCTTAATTCAATTGTACCCTTTTTATGTTTTTTCATAGATTCTACCTCACTTTTTGGCCAAAAAAGACCGGATTAGATCCGGCCTTTTAATTATAACTATATTATTAAAAATCTAAAACCTGATCAATTTCCTCAGGGGTAAAATCCCAAACTACATTGTGCGGTTCTATCGGTTCATATTCCATGAATTCAGGCAGACGGTCGTCAGCATTTGTAAATCCTGCATTTCTATTAAATTCTAATTCCGTTTTTAGTACATTTTCACCTAACTCGTCCAAGTCTTCAGCTGTTAAAGAAATACCGTATTTAGCATTTATCATATCTACCATGGCCTGGTATCCTTCAGGACTGTCACCTATACCGAAATACACAAATATACACATGCCAATACTGTCTAAAGCAGCTGTTCCTATTTGCATAGCACGAGCATACTCTATCTGTCCGTCTTTCTTAAGCGGATCTATTGTTCCTCCTATGTTTAATATATTACCGGAAATACAATATCCTGCGGTATGGTCGGCTCCCATTGGAGTTGTTGCATAGGTTAGACCTATACCCTTGATTGCACGCGGGTCATAAGCAGGTATTGCCTGATTTTTCACTACCGGTACCCTGTAAAGTCCGCATAATTTACCGACTATTGCACAGCCACCTCCAATAATTCTCGCCAGAGGTGTAGGATCCGCCATTTGTTTTACTATTTCAAGTGCACCTTTGGCATCTCCCCAAGGTATTAGACCGCCTTCCATAGCTGTTGCTATTGCAACTGCAACATCAATACTGTCAACACCTACATCATCCATTTCTCTGTCAATATAGGCAATGGCATCCAGATCTTCAATACCCGCATTTGCACCGAGTCCCCAAATGGTTTCATACTCAAAACCGCTTGTAACATATTTACCATCTTTATCCGCATACCATTGAGAACATCTGATAACACAACCTCTGTGACATCCGTGAGCTACCTTACCTTCTCCATCACGTTCTGAAATCTTAGCATTCATTGTTTCTCCCGATATATTGTCCGCATAATCAATTTGACCTTTCGTAAAGTTACGTGCGGGCATTCCGCCGGACTCATTGATGATGTTTACCAATACGTTAGTACCGTATGCGGCCAATCCTTCACCTGAAACCGGGTGATCCAAGAGAACCTTGGTAAATGTTCTTGAAGCTTCACGGAATTTATCCGGATCAGCTATAGGAACCGCATCCGCACCCGTATCATCAAGAACAATAGCCTTGATTTTCTTTGACCCTAACACAGCACCTAATCCTCCACGGCCTGCACTACGTATATTTGATTCAGGATCCTTGAAAGAAATACAAGCTGTCGGTAAACGATGTTCTCCCGCAGGCCCTATAAGGCCGATACCGGCTTTTTCACCGTATATTTCATTTAATATTTCAATGGCTTTATAACTTCCGCAACCTCCTGTGACTTCTTCAGGTGCTTCTTCAATAATAACTTCATCCATAGTAACTTTAATAATATAGAATTTGTCATCTTCAGGCATACCTTCAATAGCTATCGCTTTAATACCCATTCTTCCCATTTGCTGTGCAAATGTACCGCCGGTATTTGATTCTTTAATACCTCCGGTTAAGGGGCTTTTTGCTCCTACTGAAAGACGACCTGAGTTTGGAGCTGAAGTACCTCCTAATAGACCTGTAGCAAATATAATTTTGTTGTTCTTTCCTAACGGGTGGCAAGTTGCCTTAACCTCATCGTTTACAAAAGTTGAAGTAAGTGCGCGACCCCCTAATTTTAAATATTTCTCAGGAGCATCTCCAATTGTGGCTTCCCGAGTTGTCATATTTACACGAATAAATTTGTGCATAACGAACCTCCTTTGAAAATTTAGCCCTAATCTGTTACAAAATTTTGTAGACACTGTTTTTTATATGTTATAAAAGCTTAATTCTTGATACTATACCATATAATAATGCAAGTTCTATGCCAAGTTTTCAATATTCGATAATAAATATGACAAAAACAATCAGGGTATTGTATTTATACACGTATCCGCGTGTTATAAACATTGTTGTATGCAATTTTTACTTTCACGACATCAAAAAAATAGTTCCATTGTGGAACAGTGGGTTGAAACTAGCTGCGCCAATATGGAACATTGTTATATGTTGATACAGTACCGAATAATTAAAAAAAAAATCTAAATCCGATACATTATTGTATTTTTTGTATTATATTTCTTCATCTTCCTAATTCATTGTTGTACCTTCTATATTATATTTCCTTATTTTCCTGTAGAGTGTGTTTCTGGCAATACCCAATACCTCCGCTGATGTTGTAATATTACCGTCACATTTTTTTATTATTTTTTTGATATGTTCTCTCTCGACAGCGTCCAGACTTTTGTCCGCTGTTATGACAATTTCATCATTGTCCCGGGTACCGCCTTCGTCTATTCCCGCCTCATCCGCCTCCGGTTCATACCATGAACTGCTATTTTGTGCATTTACTATACGTTCAACGTTATTTTCAAGCTCCCTTATATTACCCGGCCATGGACGATCTACCATCTCCTTCATCAGTTTGGAAGATAACAGGATTAGGCTCCTGCCCAGTTCCTCCGATTTGATTTTAATAAAATGGTCGATTAATAGTGGTATGTCGTCCCTTCTTTGTCTCAAAGGAGGAAGATGTAACGGCAGCACATTTAATCGATAATATAAGTCTTTTCTGAATTTCTTATTCTTTATCTCCTTTAGAAGATCCTTGTTGGTGGCAGCTATAATTCTAACATCCACCTTTATTACCTTACTTCCGCCTACTCTGAATAATCTACCGCTCTCCAATACTCTCAACAGATTGGTTTGCATCTCTATGGGCATTTCCCCAATTTCATCCAGAAACAAAGTTCCGCCGTCTGCAAGCTCAAACTTGCCTGCACGTCCACCCTTTAATGCTCCGGTAAACGCCCCTTCCTCGTATCCGAATAATTCGGACTCTATTAGGGTCTCGGGAAGTGCACCGCAATTGATTGCTACAAAAG
>CAYOQX010000033.1:0-12489 GCA_964406195.1 uncultured Alkaliphilus sp.
GCATGATAGGTGAAATCGGAAAGGGAAAAGAAACAAATCCCATTCAAAAAATAAAAAGTTTTATGAACTACAGAATATATGTTAATACACTGAGACAAGCCTATGAGGCTATCAAAGAAAAACAGAAAAATGCACAATTTAAACAGATAGATAACGACGAATATGTAGAAGTAACAATAAAAATACCAAAAAACTGATTAAAAAAGATTACTAAAAACAACAGTAACCTTTTTTAAAATATATTACTACCGGACAACCTCGTAAGTTCCTTTTGGGAATCCTCATCCGTGATATAAAGAACGGGTGGGGAGGATGTCAAACATATCCTATATATAGCCCAATAATGTTAAAATCCCAATTACGATAAATACAAATCCTGCCCCTGTTTGCAGGTAATGGGGCGGAATATACTTGGTCAGAAAGGTAGAAGCACAGACTCCTATAAAAGAACTCAGAACCAGCGCCAAGGATGAACCTATAAAAACAGGCCAGATACTTTCAGCGCGGGTGGCTAAGAGCATTGTTTGTAATTGGGTTTTGTCACCCAGTTCAGCTATAAACACTGTAAAAAAAGTGGTTATTATTACACCAAACATAATATTATCCTCCCTTATATAAAGAGAAAATTGAATTAATATTCAAGCTACTCTAAATATTATATTCCTTGAAACATATTAATATTATTAAAAACCTGATTATTGAAGGGTAATTTAAATTTATATAGAATTTTCATATAAAGCCTTTGACAAACACTTGAGTTTTGCAGGGTTATTATGAAATTTTGTAATATAGAATAGTATATGGTTTCACGTGAAACATATCAACATATGATTTAAAAGAAGGGAGAGAGCAAGAAATGGGGAAAGTAATTGCAGTCTTTAACCAAAAAGGCGGTGTTGGAGTGCGTCCATAAGGATTTTAAAAAGAAAGCTGAATCATTCAGCCGGGGTAGCAGTCAATGCCCCGCACACCAACTTGCTTACCCGAAAATCGAAAGACGGAGGGAACAATAGCATGCAAGTAAAGCAAAATATGATTGAAATTGGATAGATTATAGTTTTGCAAGGTGGAAGTATATAATGGCTAAGGCTAAACTGCCTGAATTCCAGTTACCGGCCGTAACCTGCCCGGATGGCGGAAATCTAATTGAAACCGCTATGACATTGGAAGGTATCATGATTTTTTTATTCAATGTTACCGAAGATGGAAGGTTTTTTACCGACAAACCTTCTATGGACTGCCACAATGTCCGTCTTCCCGTACGAGAAGAAAAGGTAACGAACGGAGAGCCTAAAATATACAAATTACTTTTTAAAATCTAAATGGAGAAAACCTAAAGGGAAGGGCCAATCGGCTATGAATAACAGTATTCTGAATATTCCCCAGGGTTGCGGAGCCTTCATAGTAGTCCGAGACAGGGAAAACCTGTTACATGGCGAAGGAAGGCATGTTGTTTTTATTGTCAAGCTCAAGGAGGTATGCGGAATGCAGAAAGCCGAATTAGTATTGACAATACTAAGTGAGAAGTCCCGTGAAAATCCCGACTACAAATTTAAAAGGCTATATAGAAATCTTTTTAACGAGGATTTTTATTTCAGGGCCTATGCAAAAATTAACAACGGTGGGGATAACCTGACAAAAGGTGCAGATATCAGGACAGGGGATGCCGAGACAAGAGATATTAAGGTGACGGATCCCAAGAAAAAGGACGGCAAGATAAAAGACGGCTGTAAGATAAAAAGCGGTAAGAAAAGAGTAGGTAAGATAAAAAACGGCAGAACAATAAACAGTAAAAAAACAGACGGGTTGAATATTGAAAAGCTGCGGAAACTTATAGCAAAAATTAAAACTGAGAGATACAGTCCAAGTCCTGTCAACAGGATTTATGCTTCTAAAAAAAATAGGGGAACCGGGTTTTCAAAAGTCCCGAATTTTAATGACAGGCTTGTGCAGGAAGTAATCAGACAAATTTTGGGAGCAATTTACGAACCGAATTTTCATGAAAACTCACACGGTTTCAGACCAAACAAGGGCCCACAGACCGCACTGTATCAGATAAAACAAACCTGCAGGGGTGCGGATTGGGTAATCAAGGGAAAAATTAGGGGCTTTTTTGATGATTTTGATAATATAAGACATCAAAAACTTCTTGATATTCTTGGGGAAAAAATAGATGACGGAAGATTGATAAATCTGATAGGTAAATTTCTGAGAGCAGGTTATATGGAACACAACATAAAACAAAAAATACAATCGGATATCTCTCGGGGAAACAGTATAGGGCCTATACTGATGAATATATATTTTAATAAATTGGATTTATTTATAGATAATATAAACTTTAACGGTATTCCCGAGGGCATAAAACAAGAGGGTAAAAATTTGAACCTTATAGATCCGCATTTTAGAAAAATTGAATATATCAGATATGCGGATAATTTTATAGTTTTTGTACGGGCATCAAAAAAAATTGCCTTGGATATCAAAGCCTGCATTTCGGAATTTTTGTCCGGCAGACTAAACATCGGTCCGTGTAAATGTGAAATACAGGTTACTAATCTGCGCGATAGAAGTGTTAGATTTTTAGGTTACGAAATATCTAAAAATAGCGGTAAACCTGTCAGTATTAAGGGTACAAAGAAAAAAGCAGTTAACGGGGCTATACAATTATTGGTCCCGAATGAAGTTATAACTGAGAGATTAAAACCATTCACAAGAAACGGGAAACCCGTGCATCACAATGCCAGAATTAATCTATCGGTTTTGGATATTATAGACAAATATAATTCTGAAATCAGAGAACTGTACAACTATTACAATCTTGCCGCCGATGTCAACACAAAGATAGGAAAATTTAAATACTTTCATTACCGCAGTCTTGCAAAAACAATTGCAAGAAAAGAGAAATGTTCAGTTAAGAAAGTAATAAACAAATATGGAATAAATGTTAACCTGAAACAAAAAACAGGGACGAAAAAAATTATCGGGATAAGATATAATACGGGAAAAAACGAACAGGTTCTGAAAACATATTTTAATGATCCTATCAAAAAGGTCGACAAACCGTCTTTGGATATCAAATATATAATTTAGAAACCACATAACGGGAAATATTGCTTCTGACTTAGGCAAAACAGCAGGAGAGCCGTATACGCTGAAAGGTGTATGTACGGTTCGGAGGGAGGTTTACGAAAACCTGTTATAGAAACATAACAAGGCGGCGTATTCCTACCCTACAAGACGACTACCAATGTAAATTTAAGTGCGTGTATTGCTAAAAACGGCAAAAAGGTTTGTGTTGTTGATATAGACGCCCAAGGAAACACGACCAGCGGTTTCGGTGTGGATAAAAACACATTGGAACATACCACATATGATGTTATTCTGGGAAATACTAATATTAAAGATGCCATAATGCGTACGGAATTTGACAACCTGGATTTAATTCCATCCAGCATGGAATTGGCGGGGGCGGAAATAGAATTGACCAATATGAAAAACAGGGAGACAAGGTTGAAACAGGCCATCAATGAAATAAGGGATGATTATGACTATATTTTTGTTGATTGTCCTCCATCTTTAGGTTTGCTGACAATAAATTCGCTGGCCGCCGTGGACAGTGTATTGATTCCGATACAGTGTGAATATTATGCCCTTGAAGGTGTGGGTCAACTGATGAGTACCATACAGCTTGTAAAGAGAAATATAAACCCGAATCTGGAAATTCAGGGTGTGGTCCTGAGTATGTTTGACGGAAGGACAAACTTGGCCATTCAAGTAGTGGAAGAAGTAAAAAACTACTTCGGAGGCAAAGTATATACTACGATAATACCCAGAAATGTCAGATTGGCTGAGGCTCCCAGCCATGGTCAGCCCATAATTCATTATGATATAAGATCCAGGGGGGCGGAAGCATATACGGAATTGGCGGAAGAGTTTTTATATTTGGAAGAAGAGGATGTGATATAAATGGCGAAAACCAAGAAAAGGGGGCTGGGCAGAGGACTGGAGGCCCTTATTCCCGATACGATAAATTTGGATATAGAGGAGATCCACGGCGAAACAATCCAAACAATCCACATTGATAAAATTCATCCTAATCCCAATCAACCGAGAAAAAAATTTGATGAAGAAAGCCTAAGGGGTTTATCGGAATCTATTAAAGCACACGGAATAATACAACCTATAATTGTAATAGAGGATTCCGACGGCTATATGATAATTGCGGGTGAAAGGAGATGGAGGGCGGCAAATAATATCGGTTTAAAAGAGGTTCCCTGTATAGTCAGACATTATACGGGAAAACAGCTTTTGGAAATTTCCCTGGTTGAAAATCTGCAAAGACAGGATCTGAATGTAATAGAGGAAGCAAAAGCATATAGGCACTTGATAGAAAGATATAATATTACACAGGAACAGCTTTCCGGGGTGTTGGGAAAAAGCAGATCCTATATATCAAACATACTGAGATTGCTCAAGCTGGACAACAGGGTAATCAACTATATTATAGAAGGAAAAATAAGCGGTGGGCACGGCAGGGCAATACTCGGTATAGAGCCTGATGAAAATCAATACAGGCTGGCACAAAAAATAATAAGTGAATGTTTGAGTGTAAGACAGACGGAACAACTGGTAAGAAACCTGATAAGCCCGGATAAAGAAAGCAAGGAAAAAACCGAGAAGGACGAACAAAAAGACGCCTTTTTAATAGAGGTCGAGAAAAACCTGAAACACATTTTAGGAACAAAGGTAAAAATCACAAAAGGTGCCAAAAAAGGAAAAATAGAAATAGAATATTATAACGAGGAGGACCTGGAGAGAATAATAAATCTATTGGGTTGTTAAGTCGGTTTATTGAAATATAGTTGTTGAAATACATAAGGAAAGGAGGTAAATATGCGGTAATTTTTTTAAAAAAGAATTCCCTTCCGTATCGTTGGAAAGGAAGTATGCCAAACAAAGGCAGCTATGCTGCTTTTTTTGTCGAAAAAAATAACTCCAACCGCTTAGCGGAAGGAGCCTCTTTTTATCTAAAAAATCGGAAGGGTTAATTAGGAAATTATCCCCATCCCTCACTTTGTTTAGAAGGAGAGTTCTTCCTTTTATTATAAATATAGTTTATAATATAATTATTACCGTAATATGAAAGGGGAATAAAAATGGAATGGGTAATAGGCTTCTTTCAGCAGTACAATACTCTATTATTAATAGGAAGCCTGGTGCTTAACATATTTATCATTATATTTCTGATAGTAAATATAAATACTACTTCTACTTTAAAAGATAGGTATAGAAGGCTTACCGGGGGAACTGACGGAAAACAAATAGAAGAAATTTTGTTTGGGCATATTGAAAAAGTTGAAACAATGCACGAGCATCTGGAACAAATAGAAAACAAACTGAATATATTCGGCAACCATTTGAGTTTTTGTATACAAAAAGTAGGTATAATCAGATACAGTGCTTTTGATGATACGGGAAGCGATTTAAGTTACTCGATTGCTTTACTGGATGAAAACAACGATGGGATTATTATAACCGGTATATACGGGAGAACGGAAACGGTATCATATGCAAAACCCGTAAAAGACGGAACATCGAATTACAGTCTTTCCGTTGAAGAGCTACAGGCCTTAAAAAGAGCAAAGGCTAACGCTTTGGACAGGGTGGATATAAAAGGCGGTCGTCAGACAGGGTAGTATAAGGGGTGACTGCAGGACAGGGTAGGTGAGTAACATTGCCTTATTTATTCATAGTTAATCCGACAGCAGGTAATAATAAAGCGGATAAAATAATTTCTATAATAAATGAAGTAATGGACAGCAATAATTGTGATTATAGAATCAAAGTTACAAAAAAGACAGGAGACGGACAACGATTTGCACAAGAGGCAAAAGCTGCAGGTTATTTTGCTGTAGTTTCCGTAGGCGGAGACGGAACGCTTCATGAAATTGTCAACGGCATGGAGGGGGGAACACAAAAACTGGGGATTATACCTGCAGGTACAGGCAATGATTTTGCACGATCCCTTAATATTCCTTTTAATATAAGGGATGCGGTGGAGGTTTTAGTACATAGAAATGCTGCTTTAGTGGACCTGGGCAAATTAAACAACAGGTACTTTGCCAATTTCTGTAGCGTAGGCCTGGATGCATTGGTTGTGGAAGAAGCAAATAAGATAAAAAAACATCTTCCCGGAACATATTCATATATTGTCGGTGTCTTTAGGGCATTGGGTAAATTCAAAAGTCAAAAAGTAGAATTCATAATAGACAATACAAAATATAATGAGGAAATTATGCTGATTGCAATATGCAACGGAGGTTATTATGGCGGCGGAATGAATATAGCACCGAATGCCGATATTTCTGACGGACAATTTGATATATGTGTGGTGAGAAAACTATCTAAACCAAGGCTGTTGTTTCTTTTTCCTTCAATTTTTAGAGGAAAACATACCAAATACGAAGAGGTAAAAATATACAGGGGAAAAAATGTACAGGTATTTTTCAAAGAAGGTATGAGTATAAATTCAGACGGGGTGAAAATAAAAGGTGAATCCGTCAGGGCTGAAATACTGCATAAAAAAATGGAAGTGCTTGTAGATATATAATCTAAAACCCGATAAAAAATATACGAATTAAAAAAACATCTCTTAGGGATACTATTTTTAACAGGAGGTGTTTTACCTTGAAAAGAATAGCGGTCCAACACGGATTGGACGAAATAGGAAACAAACTTCAAAATCGGGGATATGAGGTAGTTGGATATGAAGATAAGGGCCATATAGATGCTATAGTATATGAAAGTATGGACAGCAGCATAGAAAATGTTAACAATTCAGTGGACGGAAATATCTACGGTGCGTTGTTGATCAATGCAACCGGCAAAACAATTGATGAAATAGAACATATCATAAAAACCAGAAGATACGGAAATCTATTTACATGATAAATAATTTGTCAAAAAAGCAGCCCGGCTGCTTTTTTTATATTATTTTCGCTCGTTAATCCGACTATTTTAAAATCAACTGCATATTAAAAAACATCCTTCCGAAAAAAATATTGGGATGTCCGATGAAATCAGGTCATAAACAACCTGTTTTGGTGAAGTTTCCAAATAGAATATTCGATTGACCGCACCAGTGTTTCGGCCATTCTCATTACAAGGCTCAGCCTGGTGTTTTGCAATACAAGATATTCCATATATCCACCCAGATTTACAATACCCGTAATAGACAAATCACCTACTGCCGGGAGATTTTTATTAACACCCGCCCCGGGTTTTAGGGGACCTTTGTTTATGGTGATATAGCCGATTCTGTCCATTCCCCCCAAACATGCATCTATAGCTATAATAAAAGGGTTACTCAGAGAATCATATATAGTTTTAAGCTTTTCCTGCAAATTTTTTGCATGCACCGGATTGTCTAAAGTACCGTATAGGTGGATATAGTTGTATCTCGAAAGAGAATTAGACAGCTTATGGCCGACGATGGGCCCCAGGGCATCTCCGGTGGAACGATCCGTCCCTATACAGAGCAGGACCAATTCCTCATGAGGCGGTTTAAAATATAAATCTATATACTCGGACAGCATAACACTAAAATCTATAGACGCCATCGGCGAATCGATATTTAAAGAATTATTTTTTTCCAAATTAGATAGGCGCAATGAACTTCTCCTCGGGTTGAACTTGTTTTGAAATATTTATCTATTTCTTATTTACAATCACTTTAGTTATTATTGTTCCCCTTTCATCATAAAAATATAATGTTGAAAGGGGGAAGGACTAATTGACAAGAAGACAATCAATTTTTACATTGGCAAGTGTATATGTAGGTACGGTTATAGGGGCGGGTTTTGCGTCCGGGCAGGAGATACTCCAGTTTTTTGGCAAATACGGATACAGGGGCATATTCGGTGTTATTGTGGTAACTATATTATTTTCATCATTGGGGGCATTAATATTAAACAATATATACGTAAAAAAAATACGAAACCTGGAGGAATTCGTAACAACTTACTTCGGCAAAACTTTTTTTATTATTATAAATATAGTATTAATATTTTTGCTGTTTATCAGTTATGTGGTTATGCTTTCGGGAAGCGGGGCGGTAGCAAATGAAAACTTTAAAATCCCGTATATATATGGAATATTTATGATGGCGGGAATAACATTTTACGTTTTTATATTCGGTATAAAGGGAATTGCAAAGGCGAACAACATAGCAGTGCCTTTTCTCATACTGATTATACTATCGGTGAGCATTACCACCATATACAAAAATAAGATGCTGTTCAGCAACTTTTATACTTATCCCCTCCGGGATATAGGCTCCGAAAGTTCTGTAAACATATTCAAATCATTAATAATAGACATCATAAACAAAAACAACTGGCTGTGGTCCGCATTTCTGTATGTTGCATTCAACAGCATAGGGGTCATGGTTATTATGCCTACTGTAGGGTCCTTAATTGCAGACAGGGGAACCGGCATTCTGGGAGGAATACTGGGCGGACTGATTTTAGGTGTTTTGGCAATGGCTATTTTAATTAGCCTGTTGGTTTTATATACTGATATAATAGGAATTGAGGTACCTATGATTGCAGTAGCAGGAAATTTAGGTGCGGTGTGGAAACAGATATATAGTATTGTTTTACTCATTGCTATGTTTACAACAGCAATTGCAAACGGATACGGATGTATACTGGGTATAGCCAACCTAACAAAAATAAATAAAAAAGCGGTCAGCGTTGTCGTTTGTACAATATCCATACTATTGGCAACTCTTGGATTCAAAAAACTGGTTACAATATTTTACCCGCTGTTCGGATACATAGGAATGATATTTATTTTTACCCTGGTTTTTAAAAGCGGTAAGAGATGCAGGGGATTTTACTAATCCGGGTCAAACATAATTCGGGAAAAATCGTATGTTTCACGTGAAACATTTGTCGGATTACAAAAAATTCTTCATAAAGTGGGAGAAGGATGCCGAGAAGGATATAAGGGGAATAGTACTATGAAAAACAGAAGGAAGAGTTTATACGCTTTAATAGCTATAATCGCAGTTTTGTTTATGGTAAATCCGAGGACAATAGAGTATATAAAGACTAAAACAGGTTTTGGGGAAAAGGAAATGTCGGCAGTAAAGGAAATAGACATATCACACAACAGCCAAACGGTATATGAAAAATTTAACGGCGGATTAATAAAACATCGGGACGGTATTTTAACCTATTATGATACAGGCGGAGAACAGATATGGAATATAAATTCAAAGGCAGACAGACCCATGATAAAAACAAATTCCGAAAATATATACATAGCGGATAAAAACCGGATACTCTGCATCAATAAAAAAGGAGAACAGGTATATAAAATTGCATTAGACGGGGATTGTGAAAATTTCAATATCTGTGATGACAACTATGTTATATTGCATCAAAACACCGAAAATCCAATTCAACATATTACTGTAATAAATGAAAAAGGTGAAAAAATATCTGAAATAACATTGGGAGAAGGAAAAACAACAAATATGGCTGTTTCAAAAATTTATGATAGAATAGCTATAAGCACAATAGATACGGATAAAGATAATTTAAAAAACACTATAATAACATATGATTTGGATGCAAACCTACTCAGTTCAAAAAACTTTGAAGACAACATCATATTGGATATATTTTACGATGAAAAGGGAAACCTGATTGTAGTAGATGAGAAAAACATATCTTCTATAAACAAAGATAATTTAGTAAACTGGCAGACGGATTTTGATGATCCTATAGCAATTATGGATACAAAAAATAAAGGATTTATAACAATATATAATGAACATAGCAACAGGAACAGTATAATTTCTTCACCTACTGAAAACACAATCAAATTATTATCCTATGACGGTAAACTGTTAGGCGAAACAAAACAAAACGAAAAAATCATCGATATGGACAGTTATAAAAACGGTGTAATAGCTTGTTCTTTGAGGACTGTATTTAAATATGATAAAAACGGAAAGCCGGAAATTGAACATCCGTATGTAAGCGATATCCTGAAATGTTTTGTGTTATCCGATGACAACATGGTAATTATAACAAAAGAGAAGATTAGATTTTTATCTTCCAAAAGGCGATAGACAGTTTTTGATTTCAAAACCCATGTTTGTAATTTAAACATGGGAAGGAATGCATGAGAAGGAAATGAAGGTGAGAAACATGTCTTATAAAACATTATACAGGGAATTGAGGCCCCAAATTTTTGAGGATATAATAGGCCAGGACCAAACAGTCACTATTTTAAAAAACCAAATTAAGAATTCTAACATATCACATGCCTATCTTTTCGCGGGAATAAGAGGAACGGGAAAAACATCTACAGCAAGAATATTTGCCAGGGCAGTGAACTGTATAAATCCCGATGGTGCTAATCCTTGCAACAAATGTGAAATATGCAGGGGCATTCTGATGGAGAGTGTAATGGATGTTATTGAAATAGATGCCGCCTCCAACAGGGGCATAGACGACATAAGGGAATTAAGGGAACATACTAAATACAATCCGTCCAGAGGGAAATATAAACAGGCTTACCCCCGATGCCTTTAATGCACTTTTAAAAACATTGGAGGAACCTCTGCCCCATGTTATTTTTATATTGGCTACTACAGAACCCCATGAATTGCCGGTGACTATACTGTCGAGATGTCAAAGATTTGATTTTAAACCTATCAAAACAAAAGACATAATAAATCAGCTGTCTGTAATATGTAAAAAAGAATCTATTGATTGTGAGGAAGAGGCCCTGCGTTTGATAGCCATCAACTCGGAAGGGGCGTTGAGGGATGCTTTAAGCATATTGGACAAATGTATATCTTTTAATAATGAAACCCTAAGATATGATGATGTGATTGAAATACTTGGGACAGTCAATTACGAAGCCATATTCAATTTGGTTGACGGCATAGCAAAAAAGGACACTTCGGGTGTACTCACATTGGTTAATGAAATATTTGCGGAAGGCAGGGACGCCGGCCAATTAATGAAAGACCTGATATTTCATTTTAGAAATCTTCTATTTGTTAAAACAGGTGTGGAAGTGGAAGAGACCTTAGTTTTATCCGAGGAAAGATTGAAACAGTTTAAGGAGCAGGGTAAATTGTTCGATGTAGATCAAATAAGTTCTTTTATTTATACATTGTCGGATTTCGAATCCAGGTTAAAATATTCTTCACAACCAAGGATACTTATGGAAATTGCGGTTTCGAATCTGTGCAATAGGGAACTGAACGACTCCCTGGAGGGAATTATAAAAAGGGTAAAACAGCTGGAAAAAATAATAGCATCAGGTAAAATAAAAGTGGACAGAGGGCATGAGAAAACACCGCAGGATAGAACGGAGAAAATCAGGGCCGGAAAACCCTTTCATCAAGATAAAAAACAGGGAATAAAAAAATCCGCAGGCATAAAACCCTCAGATGAGCATATCGACAAATGGAAAAAACAAAAGGATAAAAGACGGGACGACAGGAAACCAAGTAAGAAAAAACAACACGGGGACGACAGCACACCCGATATCAATTCAATCAAAAATATCTGGGGACAAGTACTGGACCAAATGCAGAGAGATAAAAAAGCACCGATAAAGGCATTGTTAAAAGAAGGGACATTAGAACAACTGGATGGAGACACACTGATTATTTCATTTAAAGAAGGATCCGAATTTCATCGCGATAAACTGGATAAAGAAGATGTGATAGAATATGTGTCTAACACAATTTCAAAATTCATAGACAAAGACATAAGGCCTTCTTTCATAATGGAGGACAAACTTGGGGTTTCCCAAAATACAAATGAACAAAATACAAAAGAACAAAAAGATCCTGTAGAAAAACTTCAAGAGATACTGCCTGAAGAAATATTTAATAAGGTAGATATAATAGATGAATAATATAATTGGGACAAATATGGTATAATAAAGAAAATTTAATTTGAATGGAACAATATAAAAACAAGAAACAAACAGCGACTTCATCTGCTGTATTGTTTAATACTGATCAAGGAGGAATTTTTTATGGCTAGAAGAGGCGGTTTCCCGGGAATGGGTAGAGCAAACGTGGGCGGTATGATGAAACAAGTTCAAAAAATGCAGAAACAAATGGAACAAAAACAAGCCGAACTGGAGGAAAAAGAACTTGAAACCAGTGCAGGCGGAGGGGCGGTTTCTGTAAAAATCACGGGGAAAAAAGAAATAGTTGAAATAAAAATAGAGCCGGAAGCGGTAGATCCTGAAGATATAGAAATGTTGGAGGACCTGATTATGGCGGCCGTTAACGAAGCCGTACGTGCTGCGGATGAAATGGTGGCTGAAGAAATGGGTAAAATAACAGGAAAAATGAATATACCCGGGCTGTTTTAATTAATTTAGATGAGATTTTCATTTTTGGGGGAAAAATAGTCGACCTGTAGGAATGAGGAATGTAAACTA
>CAYOQX010000034.1:0-4084 GCA_964406195.1 uncultured Alkaliphilus sp.
CATTATGTAGAAGATGGCGGAAAAGTGAAAGTAGTAAGGGGTGATTAGCATTGAACATATCAAAATTAGCTGTAAAAAGACCCATTACAATAACAATGATAGTTTTGGTTGTCGTTCTGCTGGGAACAATTTCACTGAACAGATTGCCTATTGACCTGCTTCCGGAAATAGAACTGCCTATATCTGTTGTATCTACTTCCTATACTGAAGCGGGGCCCCAAGAAGTGGAAAATTTAGTTACCAAACCGATAGAGGGGGCAATTGCCACTGTGGGAAATATTGACACTATAAATTCTATGACATCTCAGGGTAATTCAATTGTTATCGCTCAGTTTAATGAAGGAACGGACATGGATTTTGCGGCATTGGAAATGAGAGAAAAAATAGACATGGTAAAAGGATTTTTGCCGGATGATGCATCAGAGCCGATAGTATTAAAAATAGACCCGAATATTATGCCCATATTACAGATATCCTTGTCCACCGGCGGAGATTTGGCGGAACTGCAATCCTTGGCGGAAGACACCCTCAGTCAGAGATTCGAAAGATTGGAAGGCGTTGCTTCTATAAGTGTGGGCGGAAAATTTGTAAACGAAATTGAAATAGCCGTGGAACAAAACAGTTTGAGCGGTTATGGTCTGGACATAAATCAATTGGCACAGATTATAGCGGGCAGCAACATGAACTTATCAGGCGGAACTGTGAGCAAAGGGGTTCAGAAATTGTCTGTGCGGGTTGTAGGCGAGTTTGGCACTATTGATGAGATAAAAAACATGCCTATTACCTTGTTTACGGGTGAGGTTATTAAATTAGGAGATATTGCTACAGTTGAATTGACTAATAAAGATATCAGTACTATCTCGCGAACCAACGGTAAAGACAGTATCAATATTTCTATACAAAAACAATCCGGCAAAAACACGGTACAGGTAGCAGATCTTATCAACAAAGAAATCAAAAGTCTCAGAAAAGATTATCCGAATGTAGATATTGATGTAGTGATGGATAATTCGGTTATGATTCAGGATTCTATCAACAATGTGGCGAAAAATGCTATTATAGGATCGATACTCGCCGTTGTTATCCTATATATATTCTTGAAAAACATAAGGACAACAGTTATTATAGCAACGTCGATTCCAATATCCTTGATTGCATCCTTTACATTGTTGTATTTTAATAAAATAACACTGAACATGATGACTCTGGGCGGATTGGCATTGGCTGTAGGTATGTTGGTAGACAGTGCCATTGTGGTGCTGGAGAATATATATCGCTTTAGAACCGAAGGACATTCCGGGCAGGAGGCCGCCATAAAAGGAGCATCCGAAGTAGGCATGGCTATTACTGCATCTACTTTGACTACAATAGCCGTATTTATTCCTATAGTATTTATGGAAGGGATAATAGGGACCGTATTTAAGGACTTTGCCTTGACAGTTACTCTTTCTTTAACTGCCTCGCTGTTAGTGTCCTTGACCTTTATACCGATGCTGTCATCCAAAATCTTGACTGTAGATATTAATAAGGAACCAACCGAACAAAATAAGAAAAAATTAGGGGCTGTCTACAGCGTTCTTGATAAAACGTTCAATAAGGTTGAGAATCTATACAAAAAATTGTTATCTATAAGCCTTGAACGCAGAAGAGTCACTGTGATTGCTTCAGTAATTATATTTATCCTGAGTATGGTCAGTCTCTTTGGTGTAGCCAAGGAATTTTTCCCTACTATGGATGAAGGAACTATATCTATCAACATAAACATGCCCTTGGGCACCAAAATTGAAAAAGTGGATAAATTGGCTCATGTTGTTGAAGAAAAATTAGAAGCGATTGATGAAATAGATGTAATATTTACCAATGTGGGTGAAGGTGATATTTTAATGGGCGGAAGCTCCGGCAGTGATAAGGGAACGATTTCGGTAAGATTAGTCAAATTAAAAGACAGAAGAAGGAGTACCGCCAAAGTTGCGGATGAAATCAGGACCATGGTAAAGGATATTCCGGGTGCGGAAATTTTGATAAGCGAAACATCGAGTATAGACATGATGGGATTAGGTGCACCTATAAGTGTAGGAATAAAAGGAGATGACCTGGAAGTATTGGAAAAACTGTCCAATGACTTTAAACGGATCATCGAATCTGTAGAAGGAACGGGGGAAGTCAAGACCGGTTTAAGTGAAGCGGTACCCGAAATTGAAATTTTAATAGATAAAGATATTGCCGCCACCTATGGTTTGACAACTGCGCAGATTGCTTCTGCCGTCAGGGGCGGAGCAACAGGTTCTACAGTAACCAGATACAAGGAAGAAGGCAAGGAAATAGATGTGATAATAAAAGCATCAGGGGATATTACGGATAACCTGTCTAATTTTGAACAATTGAGTATAACTACTCCAACAGGTGTAAATATACCGTTAAAACAAGTGGCGGATTTGACCGTAAAAAGAGGACCTGTTCAAATAAATCGGGAACAGCAGGAGAGAGTGGTAAATGTTACTGCTCAAGTTATAGACAGAGATATGAGCAGTATCACTGCGGACATTGCTAAAGAGTTACAGGAATATGAGATGCCCAGGGGTTACCACTACAGTATAGGCGGGGAATATGAAGATATGACGGATGCTTTTAAACAACTTTACCTGGCACTTGCACTTGCAGTGGTGTTGATATATATGGTGATGGCTGCACAATTTGAATCATTGATACATCCATTTATAATAATGTTCACTGTGCCTCTGGCCTTTTCCGGCGGAGCATTGGCTCTATTTATAACCCGAAGGGCTTTGGGTGTAACAGCTCTCATAGGGGTGATTATATTAGCAGGTATTGTAGTAAATAATGGTATTGTATTAGTGGACTATATCAACATATTGTGTGATCAAGGCAAAAAAAGATCCGAAGCCATTGTTTTGGCGGGATCAGTCAGATTGAGACCGATTTTAATGACTACATTGACCACCATTTTAGGGCTTGTACCGTTAGCCCTGGGAATTGGCGAGGGAGCGGAATTGCAAGCACCGATGGCCACAGTGGTTATAGGCGGATTGACCTTGTCTACAATTTTAACATTAGTATTTATCCCGGTGCTGTATACAATATTTGATGATATTTCAGCTTCTTTCAGATCGAAATTTAAGAAAAAAGCGCAGAATATTCAAAAGGCATAAAGGGGTGAAGAAAGTGAAGTCATTAAAAAAACAGAGGGAAACTGAGATCATTGAAGCCGCAATCAGGGTATTCGGAGATCATGGTTATCATGAGGGCAGGATGGAAGAGATAGCAGAATGGGCGGGAATTGGGAAAAGTACCATATACGAGTATTTCAACAGTAAAAAAGAGATATTTCAGCAAATGTTGAAGCATGTATTTGAAACATATATAGAGGAAGCCAAAAAAACTGCTTTAAATAAGGACAGTACAAGGGATAAATTTATGGCTTTACTGAATTATCATTGGGATTTTGTTGATCTACATGTTGATGCTATAGAACAGACATTTTTCAGATTTAAAAACATCTCAGATGAAATCACTCCGTATATCATACAGGCACATAAAATTATGGTCGATTTTCTCTCAGAGATCGTTGCTGAAGGAATAAAAACGGGTGAAATTCGAGCTGATATAGATGAAGAAAAGGTTGCTTTTATAATGTTGGGTATTATTGCCAGCAGCAATTTTATGAGATATTCTCTTAAAACCAAAAAATATAATAATATCGAGACTGTACATATTGTTGATATTTTGTTCAGGGGTTTAAGATCTGCAGATGAATATTAGTAGAGGAGGACAACCTTGCTGCCCGCGAGTGGGTAAGCAGGGTTGTCCTCTGCGATTTTCATACAGTTATGCTGTCCCTTGTTTTCAAAAAACCTGAAATTTGTGGAAATATGCAGACGATTATTATATAATATAATAGAAAACAGGCGGATTTTGATATTTTTAAATATATAAGGGGGTCTTTAGTCATGAAGTGCGAATTTTTACACGGTTGTCCATTCTACAATGATAAAATGGATATAGAAAGCGGTATAGGTAAAATGTATAAGAACAGATATTGTCTGGGGGACAAGACGGAGTGTGC
>CAYOQX010000034.1:4184-8728 GCA_964406195.1 uncultured Alkaliphilus sp.
GGGGGAATAAAATTGAAAAACGGAACAGGCAAAAAAATGGCGGTACTTGTTGTTGCTGTCTTAATAATCAGTTTGTTTATGGGTACTGTAGTATTTGCCGGCGATAATTTTAAAAATTTGAGGGCGTGGTTTGGTGATATCAGCATTTATAGAAACGACAGTCAGGTGCACCTGGTTGGCGAAGATAAGCCCTTTATTATCGATGGCAGAACCTACGTCCCTTTAAGGGCTATGGCGGAACTTTTTAATAAAGAAGTTGGTTGGGACGGTGAAAAATTTAGAATAGATTTGGATGACAAGCCGGAGGACAGTTTTGTTTATATATTACAACAGTTGGTTGATGAACAGGCAAAGGTCAGAGAACTGGAAGCCAAAGTTGAGGAATTAGAGACGGGGAAAAAAGGTGATATAAGGGAACTGGAATCATATTTAAACAGACAACATGATACATATAAAAAGGTCAGATTTGATATTGATCTATATAAAACCAAAGACGATATAGATGTAGACATATATGTGGATTTAGATTATGATTACCGCGAGTGGGACGGCTTAACCACTTCAAATATCAAAACTTATCTCCAAGATGTTGTAAATGATATTTTATATGATTATAAAAATGCGGACATAAAAGGCTCCATAATGGACAGTTCTACAAGCAGAAAGAGTACATTGATATCATTCTATACAAAATCAAACGGTACTGTGGTGATAGACAAGGATTATAGAGACAGTAGCAGGTATGATGATTTGGATGATTTGGAAAATTATTTAAACAAAAATCATGACAGGTATTATGGTAATCATGAGCGCGAATATGCCTACTTTGATATTGAATTATATGGGGATGAGGATGACATCGAAGTATATGTCACCGGTTATTATGGCGATGATCTGGACCATTTACGTGAGTATGAGATAAAGGATTATTTAGAAGAATTATATGAAGAAATAAGATGGGAATTTTCATATGCCGAAGTATATGGGTATATAGAGGACGATTATAGTAGATGTTATTTTGATTTTGATTCCAGGGGAAATGTATATTTGGATTGGTATTAAGCATTACTTGTACTATCCATCCCGAGATGATAGAATTATTGGGGCGATAGCGAAAAATCAGGAAAGTACTCTTTATGGCAGACTAACGATTTTTGGCAAACATCTTTAAAAAACGATATTTAGAGAGGACCTTAGGGGGTTTAAAAATTTTCAGAACCTTCAGGGGTCCTTTTTTATTTGTCACTCTGAACAAAGCGAAGAATCTTCTATTAATATTACAGATATATTACAATTCAGCATATTTCATAAATAAAATAGCGGGTTTAGCCGATATATATTTTAAAGAATGTTAAAGAATGCAATTTTTTAGTTTCTATTAGCCATGCGGGTCTATAGCGGTATGTAGGCTTATAGCGGGTGGGAAATCTGTGTGACTCTTGTAGCAGAGAGCTCATTCCCTGCGGACCTTGCGGGAATAGAATTTTTCAGGGTGACGGTGCAACAGTGGTAAACCTGTTTATTTTACAGATAATTTTGAATCCGGTTACAATTAAAAGGAGAATATTATTATGAAATATAGAACAAATCTGTTAGGATTGATTGCAGTAATAACAATACTTATATTTTTGACAGGTATAATTGTGCCTGTAGTTTTTGCGGAGACAAAAGAGATGACAAATGTTTCCTGTGAAACAAAGGAAGAGGAAATGAAACAATCAGGCGAGGGTGAAAATGGGAACCCTGAACAAGAGGAACCCGGCGTAGGGGATCCTAATGGGGATTCAAATGGAGATTCAGGAGATGAAGACCCTAATGAAGGCTCCGGGGAAAACGGTTCCAACGGGGACCCCGATGAAGGGGAAACCAATGGGGAATCTGAAAATGGAGATTCCGAGGATAATCCCGTGGAAGAAGATACTGAAAAATTAAATTGGGAAATCGAGGGATATCCTAATTCAAGGGACAAAAATATATGGTTCGCCGAAGGGGCCTTCTATCACGGAGTGAGACCTGTTCTTTACTATGAGGAAGATATCTATTATGATGCTGAAAATGATAGCAAAAAAGAGAGACAATTTTTAAAAGTGATTTTTTCCGTTGATGAGGATGAAGCTGAATTTGAATTCGCAGGGCCGGACAGGTTAATTTATGGCGGTGTAACTGTACATGGCAGCAGCGATATTTCTATGTTAGATGTAAATTTTTTGGATTATATAAACAACATGGAGGAAGGTTCTGATGGTTCCGAGAATTCTGAAGCAAATGAAAAACAGGAATTTATAGATAAATATATTTTTATAAGAGATGACATCAACAAAAACGAGGCAACCTTATACATACCTGTTATACCTCTAATGTCCAATATGAAATACAGTGTAAGGTTGGACAGAGGAGTTGTGAAAGCAAAACATGAGGGGGAGGACATAGATAACCATCCCTTAGAATGGAATTTCAGGACTATGGCAGTACCTTCCGTTTCAGAAGGAGATGTAATTGTGCAGTCCGTGGCGGAGAACTACGATGTGACTGAACCTATAATTATTTTCGGAAAATATTTTGATTCGCATGTGGAAGTATTTTTTAATAATGTACGTGCACACAGAATCAGGGTCTATGAGGACGAGCAGAAAAAACACAGTACAAAACAGGAAGACAACATACATTATGATGAAGGGAATGAGGATGATAAGGATAATGATGACCCGGACCAATATATAGAGATATATTTGCCAAGGGGTAGAAATAGATTGAAGCCCGGCTTATACAACGTTACTATAGAAAATAGCAGAAACCACAGTGTAGAACTGTATGGAGTCCTGAGCGTAATACCCCGAGCGAGTGGAAGGGTGCCGACAGAGGAATACAAATATGGCACTAAAACCCCATATGGATCTGTCAGGGGAAGTAGTAGAATGGAATTGATAAGATTGGACCATAAAGAACCGATAAAGGAAGAAATTTTGAGAAGACAATTATCTCAATATATTTTAAGGTCTCCTATTGTAGAGACTAGCGAGGGCAGCTATTATACATACATATATTCATTAGAAATTCCATATACAAATGGGATACCAAACAGACTCAAGGTTTTAAGGTATGATGAATTTTTAAAGCGATGGACAGAAGAAAATTGTTATATTAACAGCATTGACCAAAAGGCTGTAGTGACAACCTCTAATGGCGGGGCTTTTGTAGTAGTTGAGCCGAGGTATTAGGTTTGTCATTCCGGGATAGACAGTATAAATACCAAGGTTCTTGAGGACAGGTCCTTTTGGTCCGTACTGATTCCGGACAATTATTTATTACTTGTGTGAAGGATTAAAGGCCCTGTCCCCATGGACCACATGGACCGGATTGTTGACGTGGTTTTTGGGGCAGATATGGCGGTTAATGGTGGGTCAAGGAATCTGTCCCTGTGACCCGTTTAAGATAAAGGAAAGGTGATTGGTGTGAAACATCGGGAACAACGGAAAAAGGTAATGAACAATATATTTAAAAGGTTTATAGGCATAACTTTAGCTCTCGTTATGGTTTTAGGGATTATACCATTGGGAGCAGTTTATGCACAAGATGTTACTGTAGTTACAGAGATTAATTTGTATAGAACTTTTGAAGATTTATCTGATACGGGAACTTATGGAATATCAGTCAGCGGTACAGGTTTAAGTAGGGTAAATATAAGTTATCAAGAAGAGGCAACAGATGAATTTATACCTTTGACAAATCCATTGCAGGGGAGTGATGATACATTTAGACAATTTAGAGTAGCCCCCGGAATAGTTATTTCTAAGCTTAGAGTAGGTAATAAAACGTTCAATATAAATGAAACAGACATGCCTAAAATAAACAAAATCGAACCTGAGCAAGTCAACTTAACGCAGGAAAATGCAAAAGTAACCCTTACTGGGAGGAATTTTAAAAATTTTGGTGAAAATGAATCAATGGGGGAAACCACCATTAAAATAAGCAACAATGACCTTACAGGTGAATTTGAATCAAAAGATAATGGGGACGAAAATAAAGTAACCTTAGAATGGAATACGCTAGGTGGATTAGGCCATGGAATAAAACATATAGTTATAGAAAACAAATTTGCCGATAATGGTGTAGATATAATTACTGCCTATAATCAAAGAAATGCTTTCAGAATTTATGAAAGTATAGAAATTGATAAGGAAAATGATGTTACTATCTATCCAAATAGAGGAAAGAAGGGGACAGAGGTAAGTATTACAATAAAAGATGACCAATATCAATATTCTGTATTTTTCCTGGAGGATGAAACCAGACCTTTTATGTATGAAAATATGGGTGGTGAACCATACTATTCCGGCACCACCGGCAATGATGGAATAATAAGAATTAAGGTTCCTGAAAGTTTGCAAACAGGGAAGACATATAAAATAATTATTACAAATAATTTAGAAAATAAAAAAGGAGCAGGCAAAGATTTAACTGATGATGTTACAAAACAGGCAATTATAGGTGAATTTTATGTAGTAGATGCTGACGTGGGACCAACTATAACGAAAGTTGTTCCA
>CAYOQX010000034.1:8828-12456 GCA_964406195.1 uncultured Alkaliphilus sp.
GATTTAAGGGATCCTATAAAAGATGTTGTAATAGAGATAACTACTACTATAGAAACAGAGGAAGACAGTTACATATTTACAGAAATAACTGTGTTGCCAAAGGGTTATACCTTTTTACCAAGTCATCAGGATCCTCAAATAGATAGAGTCACCCCGGATAAAATACAAATATCAGAAAGTGGTTCGGTTTATGAAACCAAAGATAAAATTATATTATCTATTCAGGGTAAAGATTTCAATGTATTCAGGTATACGGAAAATGGGGATACCAGAACTAATTATCCTAAAGCGGCAATTGGAGGCTTTGATGAAGATAGTGCCGAAATTGTAGTGGAAAAGGATGGGGAAGGCAAAATATTTTATTATGTAAAAGATAGTTCAGGACAGTGGGTAAAGCCTGAGAAACCGACTACAGACGTTATATTTGAGGTCCTTGATGGAAATAGAATAGTAAATGGAGTAGGCGGAAATGAAGTTGGAGACTCCATTGTTTTAACAATTCCTAAAAACATGTCGGTAACAACAATTAACAAGCCTTTGCCTGTAGCCGTGTCTAATCCTAAAAGGGATTCCAAGGACAGAGGCATTTATAGTTTTAAAAATGATGTTATATCTTTTATTGCTGTGCTAAATGAGCCTATAATAGAGGAAATAGATCCTTACATCGTTACAATAGAAGGCGGGGAAGATGTAACAATCAAAGGTCGCAATTTTGATGACGGTATTAAAGTATTTATAGACGGGCAGGAGATTCCTAATGTAATCAGGGATATAGATAAAGAATCTACCAGAGGAACATTAAAATTTAAGGCTCCCCCGGGTAGAGAAGGCACAAATATAGTTCAAGTAATGAACCCGGACGGTGGAAGTGATACTCACGAGTTCATATATGTACAAACTATGAGAATTGATCCTAGAATCACATCAATAAATCCGCCCAAAGGAACTAAAGACACCTTAGTAGTTATTAAAGGAGACAACTTTTTAAAACCGGATCAAACTACCGGCAGTGTCGAAGGTTTGGGGATTTATAAATTGATAGGAACCGGGGTCTATCTGGGTGGAGAGGATGTCAACGGATATACCAATGACCCAAACAAATTAGTGGAATACGGGGCACCGGACTTAAATAAAGAAGAACCTAAAGAGAAACTCTTTGAAAAGAAAGAAACCTCAAGCGGAGGTCTATATGAATTAGTGCTTTCACCTTATTATAAGAGTGCCATACTATCAAGCGAAGGTGACGAGGGCAAAAGCTATTACAGGGTCGGCATTGATTATGAAGGTAATCCTATAATAATAGGTAGGGATGACAGCTATACTTTTAAACTATTAAATGGTGATATAAAGGCAATCGATGAAGCAGGAAAAATATTTAATACTACATTAGATGCAGACATATTAACTATAGAGAGTCAGGAAACGGAAAACGAAGATGATATGGAAGGTGAAAATACAGAAGGCGAAGAAAAAACTATTGAAATTAAAATATCTTTTGATTATAATTTGTTTTCCATAGGTAAAAATGAATTCGGCTCCGGCTATTTAAGGGTAGCCGATTATTATGACAGTCTAATATTGGAAGAAGGCGGAAACTTCTACACAATAGAAACAGATGATACAGGAAAGGTTATTTTATCTGATGGCAAAAACAATACTTATGAAATTAGACTGAATAAAGATGGTGAAATAGTTGCAGTTAAAGAAAGTACCTCTGAAAAAGTAACAGTAAATAGCGATAATATAGAAATAGGCAATGAAGTAGATAATGAAAAAATTCTGGATTTCAAAACCCCCTTTGCTGTAGATGTAGATACAGGAATTATTACAGGCCATAGAGCAAAAGTGAAAAATAGAAATGAAATATGGGTTACTATACCGGAAAAAGGCCTGCCGGGTTTTTATGATGTAACAGTTAGAAACCCGGATACTAAAAGTTTTACAGTAAGAAATGGTTTTGAATATTTAACACCGCAGTCAGAACCAAAAATTAACTATATATCTCCAAATCAAGGTTCTGTTGAGGGTGGTTATGAAGTAATTATATATGGTGAAGGTTTTCAGGACACAACAGAAGTATATATTGCCGGTGAAAAGGTGCCAAGTACAGACGTTAAGGTAGACACTGTAAATTATACAGGTATAAATGTAACTGTACCTAAGTATCCCGGCGATGTAAGTACGGATTTTATAACTGACAGAAAATATGTTCCTGTAACTGTGTTGAATGAAGATGGAGGTTCTGACAGTACAGATAATTTATTTGCATATGTATTAGCTTCCAGTAGACCGAGAATAGACAGAATTAATCCGGCGAGTGGGACCGCAGCCGGTGGGGATGTAGTAGAAATATGGGGCTACGATTTTAGGTATTTTGAACCTTATAAAGGAGAAAGACCGGGAGATGGTGATACCAACTTTGAAGATTTAGACAGGGATGGCAAATGGACACGTTATTCAACGGATGGAGATGTGCCGGAAAGGTTCAAAAGGTCAATACAACATAAGAATTTTGATGAATATATAGATTCTCCGGTTTTACCTAAAATATATTTTGGAAGAGAAGAGACAAAAATAGTAGAGTTTAGGGAAGGGTATATCAAAATAATCACACCCGGAGGTTTTACCTTAGGTCCTACAGATGTTTACTTATTGAATAATGATGCAGGTACATCCAATAAAGTCAGATTCACCTACGAGGGCTCAAATCCTAATATAAGGGCTATAATACCAAATGTGGGCAGAAAACAGGGTGGAGAAAAGCTGGACATTGAAGGCAGTAATTTTAAGGTTAACAATATTGATGCAATAGATAGGAATAATAAACAACAAAAAATGAACAGCCATTTAGTCAGATTTGGAAATATAAGCAATCTTGATATACCTAGAGATCCTAATGTTGAAAATTCAGGTCTTATTAATCAAGGATTAGCTACAGTTAACTTAGATGGAGGTTTAAAGGTAGAGCATAAAACAGAGAATGGTTCTAGAAAAATAATTATAAGCATAACCGAAGACGGAACAACTTATACGCGGGAGTATGTCTATGATTCCGGGGTAAAATATATAGATGTTCGAGGCTTGAAAGATAAAGACGGCAAAAATTATACGGGGCATGAACTCATTAAAATAGAAGTAGATGACAGCAGGCTTTTAGTAACCAGAGGTTATTCACCTAAAGTTGAAGAAAAATATACCGGCCATCTGGAGGTCGTGACCCCTACCTATTATTCGGTAGGTAATGTTGATGTAGTAGTAGAGAATCCGGACGGTATATCCAACAAGGTTATCTATCAATACAAAAACCCGGACAGCAACCCTAAAATCACCAACATAACAAGAGACGGCCAACAACCGCAGCCCGGGGACGACGGTGAAATCAAAATACTCACAGTCAACATAAAAGGCGGAAGCGAAATAGTTATTGAAGGCAGCGATTTTAGAGATGTACAGCGCATTCAAATAGGAAATCTGCTCAATATAGACCCCGGGGACATATTAATAGACGAACCAAACAGACTGGTGTTTAAAATGCCGACAGTTGCTGACGGATATGCTACAGATTTTTTGCATAGAGTTGTTGTAACAAATTATGACGGCGGAATAGCCTCTTCAGACGAGGCACATC
>CAYOQX010000035.1:0-5777 GCA_964406195.1 uncultured Alkaliphilus sp.
ATTTCTATTGCTTTTAACAGTTGCTTCGGTTCCGCCATCGTTATTCCTCTTTTCTAAGAACTGTAGAAATTTTCCTCAAAACATTTCTCACCGTCATTTTGAAAAACTCCAGCGCAGGTTTCGGATCGCTAAGGCTCCATATTGCGTATGCCTTGGGTCTGAGTAAGGACCTCAGAATTTCCCCGAGGGTAAGTTGTCCTGTTCTAATATAATCCCTTACCGCCAATATGTCCTCATA
This sequence comes from uncultured Alkaliphilus sp., assembly GCA_964406195.1. Taxonomy (GTDB): domain Bacteria; phylum Bacillota; class Clostridia; order Peptostreptococcales; family Natronincolaceae; genus JAAZJW01. The sequence continues at coordinate 239 of CAYOQX010000035.1, forward strand.
TACATACCAAAATGCACGATTTGTATCCTCCGTAACAGCTTTGGGTTCCAAAGGTTGTCCTATCATTTCCATATATGTTATGTACGGAATATTCAGCCCTACCTTGTAAATAAGATTATTAAAATTGGTAATCCTTGCATTTATCTCTATTAGGTAGTATTCTCCCGTTTCCGCATCTTTTTTAAATTCTATTTCGGCAAATCCTTTATATCCGATATTTTCCAGAAAATTTGCCCCTATATCATAAAGTTCGGGGACATACTTTTGTATAGTGTATACGGATGCCCCAAAATTTATAGGGTATTGACGATATTTTTGGGCGGTCATCCAGTGGGTCACCTTGGAATCCCGGTTCAAATATGCATCAAATGTATACATATGGTCATCGAATCCGGGTATAATCCTCTGCACAATTACCTCTAAATCCGCATTTTTTGCTTTTTCCAGTGCATTCCTCAGTTCCGCCTCATTGTTTACCTTAAATATTTTTGTCCTGAATTTTGCCACAAATGCCGATGAATCCACCGGCTTTACTATGCAGGGGTACTTAACCCGGGTTTCCACCTTTTCATAAAGATTTTCCTCATCGGCCCCCACCGTCTCCGGCACGGCAACACCCTTTTTAAGGGCAAGTTTATGCAGGGTTTCTTTGTTCATCACCCTTGTATACAGCCCGGCCCGGGTCTGGGGAATAAGGTATAGTTCCCCCAATTCGTCCAGGTATTCATCCACAACTTCCAGGTAGGAATCATGGCACGGAATAAGAACCGGAGGGAGCTTTTGATTTTCCGCATATTCCTTTAGAAATTCTATGAACTCTTCCTTGTGTTTTTTGTAGTGGGGGGCAATCAACTTTTCGGAACAGTATTTTGATTCCGCCCCGTATCTGTCCTTTTCGGAATAATCTACAGCTACGGTATGTACCCCCTCAATTCCGAGACATCTTATAGCACTCAGACCTATATAATAATTACTTCCCAGTATTACCGCTTTGTTTTTCATGCAATCACTTCCATATATTCATATAGATTAATCGGTTTAAATTTATTTTCAAAGGAACACCCCATACTGAACAAAATACAGAGTGGGATTGACCTCTAATCAATCTTCCTGATTTTTTCTGATCGGTCTTCCCGATTTTTAATAAGTACAAAAATACAAAAAGGCGGACACGCGGCCCGCCCTTATCTGATAATTACTTTTTTTCATATCCTATTCTGCTGTATACAGTGGTCAGTAATTCATCTCTGAGTTTTGCAGCCTCGGCCATAATCTTATCGCTTTCCGCCTCTTTTTCTGCAGCATAGTCTTTGTCTTTTATACTGTTCAGATTTATGTAAACGTTAAATAGGGCTCCTTCTATTCCCGCATAAGCCATCAGGGAACCTACCCCTATGTCGGTAATTGCCATTGCGTTTCCATGGTCTGCAAATACCTTTGCAATTTTAAGTATGTTAAGACCTTTTTTGGCTGTTTCAAGCGGAACTTCTAAAGCCTCTGTAGTTGATTTTGCCAATGCCTTTTTTCTTTCTTCTTTTTGTTCATCCGTATCTTTCGGCATCCTAAGTGCATCCATGTACGCATCAAATGCCGCCTTATCCGCATCAATGGAATCATATAATTCATTTTTCAGTTCGACAAATCCGTCATAACTCTCCTGGAAAGCTGCTTTGGTTTCTTCATCCAAAGATTCAAATGCTTTTTTACCAAATGTCAGATTACCTACCATAAGCATAAGGGACGATCCTAAACTACTCGCCAGAGCCGCCGCGCTCCCCCCTACCAGCGTTGAATCCTTGCTTTCTAATGAATCCATAAAATCCCTAATAGTTTCATCTACAAACATTACTCTTCCTCCCTTGAAAATATTTTAAACCCATTGTTTTCAATATAACTTTATCATATTAGGATGGTTTAGTCCATATATTCATTGTTAATATTTCCACAAATCAATGCATATAACGAAAATTCCCCTGCTGTTTATTTTGTTAGTTTTTCACTTCCGTCTATTTTTTTATTTTCGGCTGCACCTTCCGTCAAAACGCTCTATGGCAAGTGTTATCAATCTGTCTATCAAATCCTCATATTTAATCCCCGTGGACTCCATCATTTTGGGATACATACTTATTTTAGTAAAACCGGGCATAGTGTTGACCTCATTGAGCAGGATACGGCCGGTTTTATTTTCCATAAAGAAGTCTACCCGCGCAAGTCCGGTACAGTCCATAAGTTTATATACCCGAATTGCCATATCCCTTATTTTTTCCGTTATATCCTCGGGCAAGTCCGCCGGTACCTCAAACTCGGTGGTTCCCGCAATATATTTGTCGTGGTAATCATAAAATTCCGCCGAAGGTATTATTTCCGCCGGTAATGATGCTACAGGGTCTTCGTTTCCGAGAACTGCACATTCTATCTCTCTTCCGTCGATTGTTTCTTCTATTACAATCTTTCTGTCATATTTGCCCGCTACCTCTATGGATTTTTTTAATGCATCTCTGTTATGTGCCTTCGTTATCCCTACGCTGGAACCCATATTGGCAGGTTTTACAAAAACAGGATATTCGAATTTTTCTTCTATACGGTTTAGAACTCCCTCGCTATTTTCGTTGTATTCCCTGAATATTACCACGTCATACTCCGCCTGGGGTATTTCGTCCGCCTGCAAAAGTTTTTTGGCAACTGCTTTGTCCATCGCTACAGAGGAAGCCAATACACCTGCGCCGACATAAGGTATATTCATCATTTCAAACAACCCCTGTATTGTTCCGTCCTCACCGAAAGGCCCGTGAAGTACGGGGAAAACAACATCTATTTTTTCTTTTCTTCCATCGCCCAACACTACAATGTTGCTGTCCTCACCTATAGGAAGTAAACACATACTTTTCCCGTAATTCTTTTCATTTCGTGCCTCATCCGCAATTTGTTCCCAATTCCCATTTTCTATATCATCTATAGGACCCTCATATAATTTCCAAATGCCCTCTTTAGTAATACCCACTGTAAAAATATTGTATTTATCTTTATCTATCGCCCTGAGTATGGAAGCGGCCGATATTAAAGAGATTTCATGTTCTCCGGATTTTCCGCCAAACACCACCATTACATTTATTTTTTCCATGTTAGCACCTTCCTTCCTACTATTAGTACTATTCTATATTTCTTTAATTTATTATTCAATCGATAAACACCAAAAAGCCGGCAAAAGTAATTTTTTGCCGACTTTCATTGTCTTTCCTGCATACCATATGTTTTTTCAAAATCTTGTCTATGTGTTATTGAAATATAGATGCAAGACGATTGAATTGTTTTTTAGATGATTCAAATAGTTCAAATATTTTAGATTTTAGTTGTAAGGGCAGTTCATTTTCATTTACACTGCTGTATACAAGATAGTATTCTTCATCCGTCAGGGAACCTTTTAATTCTTCTTTTGTTTTCTCATCGGTTAAACCGTGTTTTACATCGACAAAACAAAGGGGGGGAAACATTACGCACCACCAATTTTGCCCTTTTGCATCCCCTATTTCTACACGAAGTGCTTCGTATTCACCTGCAGGAAAGACAATACTGCCGTACATTTTAGTAGGAAATTTATGTTCCCCCAAGGATACACTCACACCGTAGTCTTTTCCGTTTTTGTATATTTCTTCCTCGGCGGTTCCTTTTATTTTAACTAAACTGTTTTGCAAAATGTTTCTGGTTTCATTTACATTTTTAGAGGTTTCCAAATCACCCGACATAGTTTCTATTATTTTATCCCTTATTTCCAGTTTTAATTTCTGGTCCTCAGGTGAGTCGCTGTTTGCCAGTACATGGAAACGTATCAGGTTTTCTCCCTTTTTTTCCAAGGCCCCTATGTTTTCTTTTATATACAGAATGTTTATCAATACCAAAAATACTAAAAATACCGCCATCAGTTTGACAGCTGATCTATTAATCATCTTCATTTCCCCTTTATATGCATTTTATTGTTATGTTTTTATTATTTACAACCAAGGGAAACTTTATACAGCCGGTATGAAATTACTGAATCGAAAATTGACTTCCGACCACATTTTATTATCGTATAAGCCCGGTCCTCCGTATTTTAATATCCACATCGACATCAATATCTATATTGGGAAATATTTCCTCCCAGTCTTTTGCAACCTCTTTCCATAGTTTATGATGAGACTGTCTCAGGTATTTATTTACACCCAGAACGTCGGTTTTGAATTCTTTTTGAATCTTATTTACGGCATTCATAGACCTCTGCCGGGTTGCCTCTTCCATCTTCTGTTCTATTTCATCAATAACTGCAGTTTCCAACGTGTCTTCACGTGCCTCAAAATATGTCTGTTTGATATCCCCTTCCATTTCAACCTCTATTAAAATCTTTATATTATTATCATCTTCTATTAACCTAAACTTAGGTTTCTTAGGCCTTAATGAAATAGGAACATTATGGCCCTCATATTCTATGGACATACCTCACAAACATTTCGTTTCACCTTTTAGAACCAGCAAGTGTGCTGTCTCCCTTTCACCCAGCCATCCTCTGAATTTATAATTTTTAATTATACCTCCGCCGGCTGTTCTCACATCCGCCTTACCCGGAGTTATTTTAGGTATGATCGTATTACCGCTTTCATGAAGATCTTTGAATATATCTCCTGCGGAACTTCCTACGGTTCTCGGAATCCTGTCCTTTCTTCCGAATATTTCCGCAATAAATTCCCCAAGCCTGCTTTCCATGATGGGAACAACCTTAATAACCTCTGCAGCGGAATCCTCCGTCAGGGCAAGTACAACACGCCTGCTGAAAAATTCGTTGTTTTCTATTCCGTCCAGTATTTGACGAAATTTCTTAGGATTCTTGGCTATGTCGGTCTCTATGACCACGGTTCTCAGATGACCCAGGAAGAATTCCTTATTGCTTCTGGCAACCATTATTCTGGAGACACTGTATAAGCTCTCACCGATACTGGAAACAACAATATCCTTATCGCTTTCACTTTTGTGTTCAGGAAAGGCAAATGTAAACATATAACGGTTTGCCCCATCGCTATCGGATGCATCGCTATAGTTATCTATACCTATTGCACTGATATGAGCCCTCTCTTCTATCTCTATCTTATCCCAACATCCTGTCAGCAAAACCGGAATAATTAACATAAAAACAATTGTCCTTTTACGCATTGGTTTCAGCCCCCTTACCCGACCTTGTCTGTATAAGCAGGGATATCAGAACGATCAGCGGGATCCCGACGGCCGTAATACCGGCAAAGTATTTTATAAATTTATCTGTTATATCATATAAATGTGCCAGATTTCTCGGGATCAAAGAGGCAAAATATATGAGGGGCAACAAAGGTGCTGTCAAACTGCTGTGATCCCTGAAACCTATTGCGGATTTGACCATGTTTGTACATGCCAAGTACAGTGGAGCTGTAGTTGTAAATACGGCTATAACCCATGCCCCCATAACTACCACCTGTACATTTTCTATAAAAAGTCCGGGAAGCTCTATGGTGTCAAATAAATCCAGTGTAGGCCA
>CAYOQX010000035.1:5787-12407 GCA_964406195.1 uncultured Alkaliphilus sp.
TCAGCAAATAAAACAATGTGACCACTATTACCGCAGTCGTTAATTTTATGGACTCTTCAGGCTTCTCCAAATTGGACCCGAAAAATAAAATTACTTCAACTCCCAAAAAACTCAGTATGGCAATAGGTATACTGCGAAAAACCTCAGTAAAGCTAATTTCAAATACCGGGAGCAAATTTCTGAAATCTGTTTTTATAAAAGATAGGGAAAACAAAAATACTACCACTGCTATAGTTATAGGAAATAAAAGTTCAGACAGCCTTCCCAATACCTTTACTCCCTTCCTCGACTGATAAATACAACAGACTAAAAGACTTATGTTTATTACCTCTATAGGTGTTTTGATCAACAGATATACTTTTATAACCTCACCGAAAAGTCTTGTGACCAATCCTATAAAGACTATAAAATAAATTATGTATACAAGGGACACCGCATATGCTATCGGTCTGCTCAAGGAATCACAGAGTATTTCAAAGTATTCAGTCCCGGGTTTCAATTCTATAATCCGGGCATAAATTGCAATGACTATCGTTACAACCAATCCTGCAGCCAACAAAATAATCCAATGGTCATATGGTATTGCCTCAGCCAGGCTTCTGGGCAATCTGAGTATCCCGGTACCGATCATGGTCAATGCCAAAATAAACGTCAGCTGGTTTGTAGAAATAGTATTGTTATTTTCTTTCATCTGTTATAATTACCCCTTCCTGCTCAAATCCTCTTCTCTATGGTCTCTCATTCTCTTACGTTCGGATTTTTTAACTATTGTTTCCCTTTCCCGCATAAAAGGCAGCGGAGCCTTCAAAAATGTATCCTTCAAATCGCTTCCCCGCTCCGTAAATGCTGTGTAAGGGGTCAGGTAAGGTACACCGAAACTCTCCAAACTGCATAAGTGTATCAGTACCAATATGGTCACCAACATAACACCGTATAAGCCTAAAATACCGGACACAATTATCAAAACAAAACGTAAAATCCTGATGGCTATCGACAAATTATAACTGGGGGTGGCAAAGGAGGCAATTGCCGTAATAGATACTACAATTATCATTATGGGACCGACTATGCCAGCATCCACAGCGGCCTGTCCTATTACTACCGCTCCTACTATACCTATGGTCTGCCCAATGGATCCGGGCAACCTGATCCCGGCTTCTCTCAATATTTCCAATGTAACCGCCATAATAATGGCCTCCAGCATGGCGGGAAACGGCACACCTGTCCTGTTGGCCGCTATTGATATAAGGAGTTTGGCGGGAAGCATCTGGGGATGAAATGCGGTAATGGCAATATATAACGCCGGTGTATATAAGGATACCAACAGGGCAAAATATCTCAGAATTCTGATAAATGTTGCAATCCACCACCTCTCATAGTAATCCTCCGCAGATTGCATCATAGCATTGAACCCGGACGGAATTAACAACACGGCAGGACTGTTGTCCACTATAATAACCGCTTTACCCTCATATAGGGCGGCTACGGCAACACCGGGCCTTTCCGTATTCTGTACTTGCGGAAAAATCGAACGCCAGCTGTCCTCTATAAGCTGTTCTACATATCCGCTGTCCTGTATAGCATCTATATCTATTGCCTCTAATCGCTTGTCCAATTCTACCAATATATTTTGATCAATTAAATCCTCGATATACATAACACATACATCGGTTTTGGACCTTTTCCCGATTTGATACTGTTTTATCTTAAACTTATGGTCCCTGATTCTCCTTCTAACCATTGACGTATTAACTCTGAGGGTCTCTATAAACCCTTCTCTGGGTCCCCTGATAACATTTTCCGTTTCAGGTTCGGCAATATCCCTCATTTCCCAACCTTTTGTTCCTATAATTATTATCTTGTCATAATTATCTAAAATAAGTGCGGTATCACCGCTCAGTATCCATAAAATCGCCTGCTCAATTGTCCCGACTTCTTCCATTTCCGCTGCACTTAATGTTTTGTTTTTTACAATACCGCCTATCCGCTTTTTAGAAGTTCCTATATCGGGCGGTGCTATCCTGCTGTTTATCATTAAATTCTTCAGTATAAAATCATTCAATATATCTTTATCCGCCATACCGTCAATAGATACTACAACAGCTCTATTGCTATTGTCCGTACCTATCTCAATTTCCCTAAAAAGAATATCGTCGCAATCCACAAGCATATCTTCAATTACTTCAATGTTTTTATCCAAGCTTTTGGATACCTTTATCTCTCCAATATCCTCATCCTCATTTTTTTTACCAAATAGATTTTCCCACAGGCTCACCTGAACACCTCCCTGATTTTATGTCCCGACTTGTTGTATTTGTAGTTCTTTTGTCCAATGTACAACTATTTGCAAGTTCGACGGTATGTTTTAATCGGACAGTAACAATTTAGTTTATAAAAATTTTACGATTATTAACAGTATGATACTGCCAAATATATATACATAGCCTAATAATCTTATTACAGCACTTTCCCTTCTGAACATTTTTCTTTTTAAAAGAGGCACATCCCTTATAAGCAAAAATAATCCAACGGCCACAAATAAAAACATCATTTGGGTTCCAAACAGTATTTTTATGTAGTGGACAATAGTATTTATCATCAGTCCTTCCCCATTTCATTCAATCTTCGGTTATTTTCCGTAATCCGGTTTTGGATTTATATGTCTGTAATAATCTTTTGCATTTTTATCATTTTATATTCGTCCATAAAAAAAAGACTTGATAAAGAAGTATTCCTATCAAGTCCTTACGCGTATTTTCCCAGTATTTTAATATCCTCCACATTATCTATATCACTGCCTACCTCGGGGAATGGAATAATCAAGGCCCTCCCCCTTATGCCCAGCTTCTCCTGCACATGGGATTCAATTTTTTCAATTGTTAATTGTTTGAAGAACAATCGTACAGTTATAAACAGACCCAAGGCCCTGGCCATCTTCAGCGGTTTTTTTCTGTTGTCTATAAGGGATCTGATTTGGTTTTCCGCTGATATGATCTTCCGCGGGTTGACCATAGCCAGATTGCCTCCTGTAAATTCCCCTTCTTTTAAAATGGCATAAGTGCGTTTAACATCCGGGTACCTTCCCTTACACACTGACTTTTCGATAATAGGATAACATAAGTCCGCTTTAAAATTTAAAGCATTGTTTATAAAATATCTTATTGCATCCGCGGTGATCAAGGGTATATCACAGGTTATTACCACAACATTATCTTCACCTTCAAAATAAGATAAACCCTTTACCAAATTATCTAAAATATCATTTTCCTGCTCGATTATTTTGTCTACCCTGTTGCCTATTATCGGAATCAGAGCATCCCTGTTGCCTACAACCAGTATGTAATCAATAATATTGGAATGTACCAGTGCATCTACTGTGTACTCTATCAACGGCCTGCCCCTAAAATCAACCAGGGCCTTGCCCCGGCCGAAATACTTAATATCCTGATCTCCTGCTCCCGCTAATATAATTGCTTTCATAATTGGCCCCCATTATATGTTTGAACCATATACACATGCCTGTAAAGCAGCGACAGATGCCCGTATGCCGTCTTAGCCTTCTCATAATTTTTGCATACACCGAAAACTGTCGGCCCGCTGCCGGACATACCCGCACCCAAACAATTATATTCCATCATCTTCCTTTTGATGTCCACAATTATAGGATGTTTTGTTCCGGTTACAACTTCAAGCACATTGCCCATATTTTTCAACATGGCATGTATATTACCTTTTTCTACAGCATCGACTAAATCCGCTGTATTAGGCCTGTCGGTTATTTCTGACAGCTCAAGTTGTCCGTATATTTCACCGGTTGATATGGAAATAGACGGTTTGGCCAATACTATCCACATATTGCGTATAGCCGGCTCTATAGGGGTCAGTTTTTCACCTTTCCCCCTTGCCAGAGCTGTACCGCCCAGAATACAAAACGGAACATCGGCTCCGATATCTTCACCTATAACCATAAGCTCCTTTTTAGAAAGTCCCAGGTCCCACAATTTATTGAAGCCCTTTAGTACCGAGGCCGCATTGGAACTTCCCCCGGCCAGCCCGGCCGACACGGGGATTTTTTTATCTATATGAATATCTGCTCCCCCGGAAACACCTGCTGTTTTACGGAGCTTGTCCGCTGCTTTGTATGCAATATTTGAATCATCTGTAGGTATATATTTACAATCAGTGGTAATTTTAATTTGGCCGTCATCCCTTTTGCTCATATATATATCATCATGCAGACTGATTTGCTGCATGACCATTTCCACCTCATAATAGCCGTCATCTCTTTTCCTTAAAACATCCAAAGATAAATTGATTTTGGCCCTGGATTTTAAATGTATTTTCTCCATTGTTTTTCTCCTCAAATTCGGTACTCTGTCTATTACATTATATATTATACATGTTTGATTTCAACATTTAATCAAAAACAGAGGACCGTCTGAAAACGGCCCCTGCTTTTAAAATTTGAAATTATGGACCTTTTCTATAATAATATGGTCACAGTCTTCGATATCCGTCGGTTCTTCAATCTCATTTGTTTCCATAATCCTCTGCACGGTTGTGTGATATTTTTTAGCAATCTCCCAAGGTGTATCCCCGGGTTGTATATAGTATATAGTAAGACTGGGCCTGGATTTCAGGTCGATTTCCTCTTCCGCTTCTTCAACCCCTGATATAATATCTAAAAATTCGGTATGGAAAACTTCACACAAAATCCCCATATTTACTTTAACTTCCACCTGCTCACCGTCGACAACACTATAGTCAACTTCTTCTATAAATAAATCAATCTCCGCCTCCGCACCTTCTTTTAAGTCCGAATTTTCAAACTCAATATAATGTCTGAACGGTATTTCTTCGGTAAGACTGTACAGGGCCTGAGATTCTTCCGCTGTTTTATAAAGTACGGTAACTTCTAATATACCTTCCGCTGTAACATTGTCTGCAGCCACGTTATAGTCAGTCAAAAATGGCTTGACACCTACAGAAAACACCCCGGAGATAGGCAAGTGCTCGGAGGGCATATCCAAAGTTTCATTTACAAGCGCATTCACTTTGTTTATTCCCACATTTTTTTCCAATCCGATTTGTTCCCTTGAGATCCCCAGTTCTTTGCTCAAAGAATAGGTATCAGCCAAAATTTCTCTGCTTTGAGTATCTATAACCTTGGATTCCACCTTGATTATACCCTCAAGTTCCACTATTTTCTTTTCACCCCGAATATTTTCTTTAATATCGTGGTAAAGCTCATTTATGGAAAATTTCAGTTTATAATTCATATCACTGAGTACACCTGTTATATCAACAATATGGGTAAACGGTATTTCCCTCTTTATTGTTTTCAGTTGGTTGTCATATTCCTCATCAATATATAATAGCTCTAAATTTACCATACCGTCCACAATTATTTTTCCGTCCGCTATTTTGATCCCCTTTTCCGAAACCGCAGCATCCCATTTTAAAATCTCCCTAATTTCATATTCGTCTTCTCCCAGCTCAAAACCGTCCTTTATCAATGTTTCCGTTTTGCTGACACCTACGATATCGGTATATTGAAAAGTTTCCTTTAATACTTGTATGTCTTCCGGACCCTCTACATCTTGTGCAATTTCCGCAGTTCTTTCTTCGATACCCTTACCGTGCAGGTTGATTACCGCCTTTACGCCTACCTTTCTTTCATTGTTGACAACAAAATCAACATGTTCGACCTCTGCAATAACCTGAGCTTGCATTTCAGCGTTGATACCCTCAATGTCAATATCCTGTTTGAACTCTGCACTGCTGTCTATGCTGTATAGGGGTTGTTCTTCCTTTTCGGAAACATAGAGTATCTTAAAATATGTAATACCCCTTACTGCAATCTTATTTTCTTCTATTTTTTGTTCGCTCAATTCTATCCTTGCATCTGCAGATAACACTCTCGTAATGTCGGGTTTTGTATCCGGAACCAAAATATCCCCTTCCACAACAGTTTGGGCAATATCCTCGCCCACAACTTGTTCAAACTTGAAAGAATCTTTTATCAATTCAACAGACATATGATTGCTCCCTCCCAAAATCTTTTAAAATCCTTAATATACTATATTTTGTTATGTACAAAATATGTTAAAAAATTTGTTATAATTTTGGTCGGCTTACAGTTATCCCTTTATTAATTTTAATTTATCGGCCCGTTTCATTTGTTTTATTTCGTATTCTCTTTTTTGGGCCGATATTCTGTCATTGTATTCCTCAACATATACAAGTTTTACCGGGAGTCTTCCCCTTGTATATTTTCCGCCTTTTCCTTCCTCGTGGGCTTTGAGCCTTCTTTCAATGTTGTTGGTCCATCCTGTGTATAAGCTGTCATCGGCACACCGTAATATATATACATAATTCATTTTTATCACCATAGTAGATTTATATTTTTATTATACGGAAAAATAAAAACCACCTGTTGTTAGGGTGGCATTTAATTAACTAACTTTAATATTTTTGTTTCCATCACATATGGTAATTTCAACGGTTTCCGTAAGGACGTCCGAGTAACTGTAAGATACCCTTCTGACATGATCCTTAAATTGGCCATCAATCCTTACAATAAAAATACTTGGGTATGTGTTTTCTAAAATTCCTTCTCG
>CAYOQX010000036.1:0-11261 GCA_964406195.1 uncultured Alkaliphilus sp.
GGGGTTGCCTAGTGGACAAGTCTAAACAACCGGGTATTCGGTTCAATGGCATTATATTGGCCGAGGAAAAATTTTGGAGGGATTATATTGTGCCCGGGGATGCCAAACTTAAATTTGATATAAAAATTGAGAGCGGCGAGAAAAACGATAAATACATATTGGAGGTACATTCTAATTTAAGATTAATAAAGGATGATAAGGATGTGGCAACATTAAGAAGCAAGCATGTTGGTTTTTTTTCGGTTATCCAGGGTGAGGAAAATATGGATATAGAGGAATACATGAAAAACAATGCGTTAGCCCTTATGTTTCCGTATTTAAGGGAACATATATCGTCAGTTACGGTGAAGGCCGGCATGAAACCAATATACCTACTGCCCACCAATCTTCTGGTCCTTCTAAACAAGGGTAATAAGGAAAACGCACAAACCCGAAACAACCAGTAGGGGGCCATATCTATTATGAACACAGGAAAACGGAGTGCTGTTTACGGGGCAAGAGAATCTAGCTTATGAGACATTATGCTATCGGTATGTTTTTCAATAAAGGTGGACATTACCTTTGGTTTGCCGCCAAGTAAAATGGTGGAAGATGCCGATTTTGCAGGATTTTACCGATTTTTGGCGAAATGGAAAATGAATGTAATGTAGGGGGATGTGTAAATCACTAAGGATGGAACCAGTGAACCAAATGCAGGGTAAAAAAATATGGCTTATGAATCATTATGCAACTGGCATGTATTTCAATAAAGGTGGGCGCCACCACTGGTTTGCTACCAACCTAAAAACCCGCGGCATTCGACCGGCAATTTTTTGCGCAAATACCAGGCACAACAATCAGAAAACAGTTGAAATAAACAGTGGTTTGTATGATGTTAAACATTCCGGGGACATACCCTACGTATTTGTAAAAACAGTGGAATACATGGGGAATAACCACCGGCGCATAAATAATATGATTACATTTTATAGGAATCTTTTTCCTGTTGCTAAGGAATATGCGAAAGCCCACGGCAAGCCGGATGTTATCCTTGCATCAAGTGTACACCCGCTTACACTAGTTGCGGGGATAAAAATTGCAAAAAGATTTGGCATTCCATGTATATGCGAGGTCAGAGACCTCTGGCCGGAAACTTTTGTCGCCATGGGGCGAATAAAACGAAACAGCATCCCCGCAAAAGTGCTTTACGCACTCGAAAAATACATATACAAACGCGCCGATAGGCTCATATTTACCTTTGAAGGCGGCAAGGACTATGTTGAGAGCATAGGGTTGGACAGTTCAAAGGTTAGATACATAAACAATGGAATAGACCTAAAACAATTTCACGAAAACAAGTCAATACACACATACAACGATACGGATTTAGATAATGATGGCACGTTTAAAGTCATTTATGCCGGCTCCATGGGGCAAGCCAATGCCCTTCATTACTTGGTTGAAGCGGCGCAAATAATTCAAAACAAAGGCATTAGGGACATAAAATTTATTCTTTTTGGTGATGGTTATCAACGGGATGGGCTTGAACAATATACAAAAGATAATAACCTTTCTAATGTATATTTCAAGGGTAGGGTAGAGAAAAAGTATATCCCCGGAATTCTAGGTAGGGGAAATCTAAATATTTTCACCGGCCAAGATATTAGCCTTTATAAATACGGGTTGAGCCTAAACAAAATGTTTGATTATTTCGCATCCGGAAGACCTATTGTTTCCAATATTGAATGTGGCTACGATATGCTTGAAAAATACCAATGCGGCATTACGGTTGAAGGCGGCTCGCCGGAATCCCTAGCACAGGGTATTTTAAAATTTTACCGTATGCCTAAGGAAAACTACATCACCTATTGTGAAAATGCATTACTGGCGGCACAAAATTTCGATTTTACCCGATTAACGGACAAACTAGAAAAAATAATCTTGGAGTTGGGTTAACTGGTTAGGAGGCAATGTAAATGCAAATACCATTAATTAATTTGAAAGCCCAGTATGCTTCAGTCAAAGATAATGCGGAAAGAAAAATGTTAGAGGTGCTTTCAAACGCACAGTACATAATGGGAAGTAATGTTAAAAGTTTCGAAACAGAATTTGGCAAATATCTGGGGGTCAAGCATGCCGTTTCAGTGGGCAATGGGACTGACGCCCTTGTGATTGCTCTCAAGGCATTGGGAGTTGGCCAAGGTGATGAGGTGATCACCACACCTTGGACGTTTTTTGCCACAGCGGAAAGCATCTCTTTTGTGGGGGCAACGCCAGTTTTTGTAGATGTGGAAAGGGACACCTTCAACATTGACCCATTTAAAATCGAAGCCAAGATTACTACAAAAACAAAGGCTATCATGGTAGTACATATATTTGGACAACCCTGTGACATGGATGCGGTCAATGCCATAGCCAAGAGGCACAACCTATACGTTATAGAGGACGCCGCTCAGGCGGTGGGATCTGAATATAAAGGGCAAAAAATCGGTGGTCTGTCGGATATAGCAACCTTTTCCTTTTTCCCGACCAAAAACCTTGGATGTGCCGGGGATGGGGGGATGATTACTACAAATGATGATAATCTAGCCACAATTTGCAGGGCACTGAGGGTTCATGGTAGTGGTGAAAATGGGCAAAAGGCCTATAATATTTTAACCAGGGCCAACGATAGTATTGCCAGCCGGGGGGGTAACGACAACACAGTCTACAACCCCCTAAAATATTACAACTACCTAATCGGGCACAATTCACGTTTAGACGAAATTCAGGCTGCTTTACTTCGGGTAAAATTTAAGAAACTAGATGGTTGGAACGATAAAAGACGCGAAAACGCACAATTTTATAATGAACAACTAGCAAGTGCTGCCGTGGTTACCCCTTTCGAAGATAATAATGTAAAGCACGTATACCACCTATACATTCTTCAATCGGAAAACAGGGCAAAATTAGTTACATATCTTGCAAGTAAGGGTATTTCTACAGGAGTATATTATCCGGTGCCACTACATTTGCAACAGGTTTACACTAACCTAGGTTATAAGGAAGGGGATTTACCCAATGCCGAATACCTTTCCCATAGAACCTTTGCCATACCTGTATTCCCTGAACTAAAAAATACAGAAAAGGAATATATCGTCAGTTCAATAAAGGAGTTTGGTGAGTAGGATGTCGCCGAAGGATTATTTTGTACATGAATCATCCTATATTGATCTGCCCTGTGAGATAGGGAAAGGCACAAAGATCTGGCACTTTTCCCATGTAATGCGGAATGCAAAAATAGGTGATGGGTGCAATATCGGGCAAAATGTAGTTATTTCACCGGGTGTTATCTTGGGTAACAACGTAAAGGTGCAGAATAATGTTTCCATTTATACTGGCGTGATCTGTGAGGACGATGTTTTTATGGGCCCTTCCTGCGTGTTTACAAATGTTATAAATCCGCGGGCATTTATTGAAAGAAAAGATGAATACAGGAAAACCGTTGTAAAAAAAGGTGCAACTATAGGTGCCAATGCTACTATTGTTTGCGGCCATAACATTGGTAGGTATGCCTTTATCGGTGCGGGTGCAGTGGTTACCGATGACATACCCGACCATACCTTAGCTGTAGGAAATCCTGCCCGGGTTGTGGGTTATGTCTGCGTCTGTGGAAACAAACTGGGTGAATGCGGGAGTGGTTACAAGTGCAGTAAATGTGGGCTTGCCTACATATTTGCGGATGGGACTTTAGCCCCGAAGGAGTAATAAATATGGATTTAAAAAAGCAACTAATGGACAAAATCAACAATAGAACCGCTCTAGTAGGTGTTATAGGCCTTGGTTACGTTGGGCTTCCCTTGGCCGTGGAGAAGGCAAAGGCTGGTTTTAAAACTATAGGTTTTGATATTCAAAAGGCCAAAGTCGAGCTAGTTAACCAAGGACATAACTATATAGGTGATGTGGTCGATGAGGAACTTGAAAATCTGGTAAACGATGGTATGCTGTCCGCCACGGAGGATTATTCGTTTATAAAAGAACTTGACTTTGTTGCTATCTGTGTCCCCACACCACTGGATAAATACCAACAACCCGACATTAGTTATGTCAAATCTTCAGCTATAGAGATAGCCAAGCATTTACGCAAGGGAACGATAGTTGTCCTGGAAAGCACCACCTACCCGGGAACAACCGAGGAACTGCTTCTACCTATATTGGAGAAAGGCTCCGGGTTTAAATGCGGGAGGGAATTTTTTCTGGCATTTTCACCGGAACGGGTAGACCCCGGGAATTTAATTTATAAAACGAAGAATACCCCTAAAGTGGTTGGCGGAGTTTGTAAGGATTCAACTGAAATAGCCGCCGCCATGTATAGGGCGGTTTTGAATAATGACATTTTTAAGGCGTCATCGCCCAAAGTGGCGGAAATGGAAAAGATTTTAGAAAATACCTACAGGAACATAAATATCGGGCTAGCTAACGAAATGGCCATCATTTGCCACAAGATGGGTATAAATGTGTGGGAGGTTATAGAGGCTGCCAAAACAAAACCCTACGGGTTTCAGGCCTTTTACCCCGGCCCGGGCCTAGGGGGGCATTGTATTCCACTAGATCCCTACTACCTTGCGTGGAAGGCTAGGGAATATGACCACCATACCCAACTAATAGAAACATCAGGGATAATTAACGACAGTATGCCGGCCTATGTGGTGAACAGGGCAAGTAAAATATTAAACAGATTCAAGAAGCCACTTAACGGGTCGAAAATATTGATTCTCGGTGTGGCATATAAGCAGGATATAGACGATTACCGTCACAGCCCGGCTATCAAGGTAATTGAGATATTTGAAAATGAGGGTGCCAAAGTTGATTACTTCGATCCCTTCATACCGGAATACATACACAAGGGACAAGCTAAATCGGGTATAACAAAATTAACTTCGGAAGTTTTGCGGGAAGTGGATCTAGTAGTGGTAACAACCAATCACAGCAATGTAGACTATAATTTTGTGCAGGAAAATGCGGCGGCAATATTTGATACGAAAAATGCGATGAAGGATGTAAAAGTTCGGGGAAATATAGAGCTATTGTAGGGGTGGGAATGTTGGATTTTACTTACAGTGCCTATGTAGAGTTAATAAAATTGTTGAGAGAATATGAATACCAACTTACTAGCTATTTAGATTATGAAAATGTTGCAAAACCTGTTATATTAAGGCATGACATAGACAACTCCATAACGAAAGCCCTCAGGTTGGCAACTATAGAGGCCAAACAAAACGTAAAGTCTGTTTATTTTGTTTTGCTCACATCTGATTTTTATAATATCTTTTCTAAAAAATCCTATGAAGGATTAGTTGAAATACTAAATATGGGACACCAGATTGGGTTGCACTTTGATGAAGGGCGTTACACAATTAATAATGAAAAACAATTGAAAAATTATATTGAATACGAAAAAAATATTCTTGAAGGTATCTTAAACCAATCAGTGAATGTTGTTTCTATGCATAGACCATCCAAATGGATACTGGAGAACAATATTACCTTTAAAAACATTATAAACGCTTATTCCGAAACATTTTTCAAGGATTTTAAATACTTATCGGATTCCAGGATGTATTGGAGGGAAGATGTGTTTGCTACAATACAAAGCAACAAATATGATAAGTTACATATATTAACACATCCTTTTTGGTATGGAGAACACCAGGCTAGTGTGAGAGAGCGGATAAAAATATTTATCGGGACTGCTGGTGTGGAAAGATATTGGCAACTGAAGGACAACATTAGGGGTTTAGAGGACATTGTGACCTTGGAAGATATTGGGGATGTTGTTTGCATAAAGGGGAACCGGTCATGACATTTAATTTCAACACATTGGAACTGAAAAAAAACAATTTTAATAGTACAAGATTAAAACTTTCAGGGATAAATGTTAATGGTGTGGCAACTATTAATAAATTGGCAAATAACAAAATCGTTTTCGTAAAAGACATTAACAGTGTTGATGAGGGACTGTTACATAATTTAAAACATTGCCTCATTATAACAAACTCCGATGCCATTTTAGAAACCAGTATTCTTGAAGTAAACGATGTCATTATAACTGACAATCCACGTTTAACCTATGCAATTGTGCTACAATTTGCCCTAGGAGGTAATGTGGAAAAGAAGAAATATAAAAATATTGGCGATAACATATTTTTAGGGGACAATGTTGAGATAGGGGAAAATGTTTACCTCGAACCGGGCATTACAATAGGTGACAATGTTAAAATTGGGAACAATGCTAGCATTTTGTCAGGAGTTAGAATAGGGGATGGAGTTATACTTGGCAATGATACCGTTATAAGAAACAATACAGTAATTGGTGGGTGTGGTTTTGGTATTGAAAAAGATGATAGGGGTAAAACATACAGAATACCACATCTGGGCTCGGTCATAATAGGTGATAATGTTGATATTGGTGCGCTCAATACCATTGTTTCAGGGACTATAGAACCAACTGTAATCTCGGACAATGTTATGGTAGATGACCATGTACATATTGCACATAATTGCCATGTTGGTGCGGGAACGCTAATAACAGCGTGCGTTGAAATCAGCGGGAGTACCAAAATAGGTCGAAACAGCATGTTGGGGCCGAACTGTTCAATAATGAATAAAATCAGTTTAGGTGAAAATACGGTTGTAGGTCTTGGTGCGGTTGTTACGAGGTCATTTGGGAATAATGTCGTTTTAGCCGGAAACCCCGCGGATACCATAGAAAAAATAAGGGAAGATAAAAGGATGCTTGGAGAGATAGCGCATTATTTGAAAACATCAGACAACTCAAGAATAACTAAGGGGGAAATATAGAGCCATTGTAGGGGTGGGAATGTTGGGGGAGGGTAAGGGATAGTTGGCAAAGGAAGTGTTAAATTGGCTAAACTAAAATTTGCTATTCTTGGTTGTGGAAGGGTATCGGCAAAACATGTAGATGCTCTAATTAACAACAAAGATGAAGCCGAACTGGTTGCGGTATATGATGTAATAGAAAATTTAGCGGGGGAAAGAAAAAATCAGTATGAATCCGCTATACCCGGTGCCGATGTGAGGGTTTACAAAGATTACAATGCCTTTTTAGAAGACAGTAACATAGATGTAGTAACTATAGCCACAATAAGCGGGCACCACGCTAACCAGGCAGTTGATTGCTTGAACCATGGCAAGCATATCCTGATAGAAAAACCTATGACCCTAACTGTAGGGGATGCGGAAGGCATTATCAGTCTTGGTAAGGAAGTGAACAAAAAAGTTTGTGTTTCCCACCAAAATAGATTTATTCCTGCAATTCAAAGACTAAAACGTGCTATCGGTGAGGGTCGATTCGGTAAGCTGATACACGGAACGGCCAGAACCCTATGGGCACGGGACGATAATTACTACAAGCAGGCTTCATGGCGGGGGACAAGGTCATTAGATGGTGGAACATTAATGAACCAATGCATACATAATATAGACCTTTTACAATGGCTCATGGGTGGGGAAATAGACCGGCAGTATGCGGAAACAGATACATTTGTAAGGAATATTGAAACTGAGGATTTTGGGGCAATTTTAATGAGGTTTAAAAATGGTGCCGTGGGTATAGTTGAGGGAAGTGTTTGTGTGTACCCCAGGAACCTGGAGGAAACCCTAAGCATCTTTGGTGAAAAGGGAACGGTGGTTATAACCAACGGTAAAATCAAGACATGGCAATTTGCCGATGAAAGGGAATATGACATTATTGGTAGGGATGAGGCTAACCTTGGTCATACACCGCTATATATGGATTTTATTGATGCAATAAATAAGAATAGGGAGCCATTGGTTAATGGCGAAGAAGGTAAAAAGGCAATAGAAATAATACAGAGGGCGTATGGGGAGTAGGTAAATGAGCAAAAGGGTTTGTCACATTACTAGTGCACATGGTAGGTATGACGTAAGGATTTTTATAAAGCAGTGCCAGTCCCTGGCAAGAAACGGTTATGATGTAACATTACTAGTTAATGATGATAAAAACGATGAAACTTTAGAAGGGGTAAAAATTGTATCGACAAGATATACACCTAGAGCAAGGATGGACAGATTTATATATTCCAAAAATAATTTATTGGGTAAGGCACTTGCGATTGATGCAGATGTATACCAGCTACATGACCCCGACCTTTTACCACTTGGTGCCAAGTTAAAAAGATTGGGGAAAAAGGTTATCTTTGATTCCCATGAAGATGTGCCACAACAAATAAAAGATAAACGTTGGATTCCCGGGCCGCTTCGGAACTTAATTGCGTTTATCTATGGAATATATGAAATGTACACAGTAAAAAAGCTAGATGCCGTAATTAGCGTAACACCACATATTGTTGAAAGATTTAGGGGTATCAATGACAATGCTGTATTGGTTACAAATTATCCAATTGTTGATAATAATGAAATTACAGACAAAAATCCCGAAAAAGCAATATGTTTTGCGGGCGGGGTTACACGTCAATATAGACATTATAATATTTTGAGGGCGATTCAGGATATAGATAATGTTAAATATATACTTGCAGGACCTGCAACTAAAAGTTATTTAGGGTTCTTAAAGGGGGTATCTTCATGGGGAAAAGTTGAATATAAAGGGGTGATACCACATTGGCAGGTCCAAAACATATATTCACGATCCATTGCAGGGGTCGCAATTCACAAATCAACCCAAGCAGGAAAAATCGGTTCGCTTGGTGGTGTAAAACTATTCGAATTCATGTCGGCCGGGCTACCTGTAATCTGCACCGATTACATTCTTTGGAAAAGAATCATCGACAAGTACAAGTGTGGTATTTGTTGATCCGGATAATATTGGGGAAATAAAGGATGCTATAGAATATGTACTTGGGAACCCCAAGGAAGCTGTAAAGATGGGCAAAAACGGCCGCAAAGCAGTTCGGGATAAATTTAATTGGAACACCCAGGAAAAGGCATTGTTGGAACTATATGAGGACTTGTGTGCAACTGTGTGAAGAAGTGAAAACATTTCCACAACCATAAAAGCCTCCGAAGTGTTACTTAAGAGGGGATTTAAAGTCAAGTTTACAGTTGTGGGAAATATAGATAACAATCAGGAATATCAAAAGCTAAAAAAACATGATTTTGTGACCTATATCCAACACTGTCCTAAGGAAAAGTTAATCCAGTTGTACAGGAAGAACGACATTTTTGTAATGCCCTCCAAGACCGAAACCTTTGGGCTTGTGTACGCCGAGGCCATGAGCCAGGGATTACCCGTTATCTATACCCGTGGGCAAGGGTTTGACGGCCAGTTCCCCGAGGGTGAAGTGGGATATTCGGTCCCGTATGATTCCCCGGCTAAGATAGCGAAAAGGGTAAGGGACATAATTAACAGGTACGATACCATTTCAAATAATTGCATTAACAAGGTGGGCAAATTTAACTGGGACAAGATTGCAAAGAGTTATCTCCGGGTTTACAGGGGATGTATGGACAAGCAGGAAGGAGAACAACAATGAATTCCGATGCCACTAGCAACGACAAAAAGGCCCAACAAAGTAATGCCGGCATCGGCTTCTATGTTAAGGCTTTAGAGGGTTTGATTACAGGCAAAGGCTACCCGACAAATGAAGGAAATTTTGAACTAGACGAATATATTGCGGCCTTTTCCCTATATATGGTGAAGGCTAATGATGCATACAAATATAATTTGGCGTATTTAAACTTAGAACACGAAAAATATAAGACTTTTCTTTTGGAGGCTATCGCTAAAGTGGCTTTGTTCAAGGATATAATTATGGCCATCAAATCCTCTAAAAACGTTGAGAAACTCTTGCAAGAAAATTTACGGGCAAAAGAGGGGTTAAGAATATCATTAAATGATTTTTTTATTTCCGATTTGTCGGGTAAAATTGAAATTGCGGAAGAAGCCCGTTTTCAGCGTGTTACGGCCAATTCAAGGGATAGGTTAACGGTTACGTACAGGGATAACGCTAGGTGTTGTATTGTAACCGATGAAGATAACCCAATGAATGAAAAACCTTACAATAAGATAGTGGCAATTGTAGAAGGAATGATCCAAAATGAAAGATCGGACAAAGCCGAAAAGCCTTAAAAGTCGCTTGCTTAGCGATGAAAACATTTTCCTTTCCATTTACTCGGTTAATTCATACATTTTAAATAAAGAATTACTGGATCATGGAGAGCTACAGGAACTTAAGTTGCTGAAGGACGTTTTTAACGTTGACAAGGTTAAAAGAACAATTGCAAAAGTAAGGCACCGGCTAAAAGATATTTTAAGCGTGGATTCACCCAAATATTTTGAGGCAAAAGTTTATCTCAAGCCAAAAAAATATGAAAACGGTAAAACTATTTTCCGCCCCCTACACACTGCCCCACTAACAGATCAAATCGCCATGATCGCAATGCTGCAAATATTGGTTTATGATATAGATAGACCCTCCGGTAAATTAATGCCGTCGGAACTAAGTAGACTTTTACCTGCAAACTTTTATGGGAATATAATTTCTTTTGATGCTGATCGAATATTTAAACCTTGGCAGGAACAATACCAGGAGTACACATTTAAAGCCAATGATTTGCTTTATAACTATAGCGAAACCCGGGAATACAAATATGAAGTTAGCTTGGATTTGAAAAATTTCTTTCCATCCATTAACCCCCAAGTTTTGTATAACTACATATTGAAACTATTACCATTAAAGTTAAACGATGAGGACATCGAAACCATAAAGAGCATATTAAAAAAACTTTTAATTTTTAAACTACACAATACATTAGATGAAAAAGAAATGTTATGGTACTATGGTGAAAATAATTTAGAACCAGCACCAGGATCTAAGAAGGTAAATTATGCAAAGGGACTTCCTCAGGGACTGCCACATACCTATTTCCTTGCCAATATATTTATGTTATTTATTCAGGATGAATACAGGAAGGTCTTTCCAGGTGAAATGTTATTTTATGTGGATGATTCAGTAATATTTACAAATGGGTCCGATGGCACTCTTGATGAGGATAAATTCAAGAATGCAATAGAGAAATTAAACAAAAACATTAAGAACGGGATGAAAGATATCATTGGAGGTGAATACGGCAAAGGGATAAAAAATATAATTCCCGAATTCTACTGTGGGACTTCAAATCTTTCTGTTAGGGTGCACGAGCCTAACACAGAAAACCCAAAGAGTTTTTTTGCTGCTATTGAGGAAGCAAAGAAAAATTCGGGGGAAGTATATCTTAGAAGCCTTAGCCGTGAGACTTCT
>CAYOQX010000036.1:11271-12173 GCA_964406195.1 uncultured Alkaliphilus sp.
AATGTTGGGTTTGATATTGCATCCATTTATTCCGACGAAGAGGTAAAAATGGTTTTTAACCGTACTGAAACTATCTTGGAAGGAATAGAAAAGGAAATTAAACGAATTGACAAAAAGGATACGGAACAACAGGTTTACAGAAAAAAACTGCTGCGTTATAAAAAATATTTTGCCTACAGGAAAACGATTCTGGGGTACAAAATCAATGGCAATATAGGTAAATTAAAAGAGAAGTTGCAGCAAGATATACAATCAAGGAAAAACAACATAAATATTCCCGAGTTTTTTGAAAAATATAATGATGATATTCTGGCAGCCCTGATTGGTTTTGTACTACAGCTATGTTATGAGGGGTCCGCTCATACTGACTTTGAAAGTGACAGGGACACCAAAGACACCTCTATATCTTTTGAGGAACTAGTCGAGGACATAAAGGAATTGGACAAAACACTGTATGGAAGTAGTAGGAATTATTCATATATTAAAAAAATCTACGAGCAGTATTTGGGTAAAAGGGTTGATGACCAGGAATACGATCCGTATTACACTCTTAGGCAAGTGGTATCAAACAGATATCGCACATTTAGACGACAACCCACCATAATAAAACGAGATAGGCTGTATCTGGATGCAGGGGGCACCTATAGTGGTAACCTAGCGGAAGTTTTTGAACATTTTGGGTTAGGTAAAGTGTACGAATACGGTGAATATGTAAGGAATAATACAGACAACTTAGGGAGGATGCTCCTTAACGCCGTATTTTCTTATACTTTTGAATACGTTATTGATGATGGATTTGTTTTTGCAAAAACTAGCCGAAGGCCGATGGAATATTGTGAAATAAGAGTTTTGGCTACACTAAGAAATAAAGATTTTTCACACTCTAAATTTTTAGTAAAATA
>CAYOQX010000037.1:0-1963 GCA_964406195.1 uncultured Alkaliphilus sp.
CATTTTGTAATATTGAACAGTAACAATAATACTAATGCAGCGGCAAAACAATGGTTGCAACAGGATCTGGAGGCCACAAACAAAAAGTGGAAGTTTGTTGTCTTTCATCATCCCGCCTATCCGGCCACATTTGATTACAAAGGAATCGATAAATCTATTTGTGAAAACTGGGTGCCTATTTTAGAGCAAAATGGGGTGGATATGGTTTTTGTCGGCCACCAACATGTCTATATGCGTACACATCCAATTTTCCAGGATGAGGTACAGAGTGATTCTTATGGAATTGTTTATGTCATGGGTAATGCCGGCTCCAAGACTTATGCCGGCGGAGGGGATTTTCCCTATATTGCCTGTGAACGGACAGGTAGCAATTATCAGGTGATCGATCTTGATGGTGATGTTTTGACTCTTACGTCTAATGATGCTGACGGTGAATTGATTGAAACCTATATGATTGATAAAAGTATACAAACCCATCCTGAAAAGCCCCAATATAACATTATACCGAAAACAGATCCTGTTTACAGCGTAGGTGCCACAACTGATGGCATCAAAACAATGGCTGTAAATTCAAACCAAACTGGTTTTAAATATTTTACTGTTTTTGCAGAACCTGTAGTTGAACATGAAGGAACAGAAACGATGATATTTACCCAATTAAGAAATGGGGTACAACTACAACTTAGTGCTTTGGAAGCCGATTTTGACTTGATAGAAGCTGCACAGGCGGGGTTTAATGTAAAAGATGGCGATATAATTAAGACTTATTTAGTAGATAACTTAAACAATGCGGTTGATTTTAACCCGACGATTTTGCACTGATTGTTGCGCTAAAAACTCACAATCAAGAGACATTATCAGAAATCAGAACGGTGAAGGTTTTATATTTCTATACAGATTGAATGGAACAATAATATAGGGGGTGATAAATGTTTACTTCTGGGACTTTGATGGTTATTGATGGAGATTTAGTAATCAAAGATGGAAAATAATTATGAAAACAAATTAGGGTAAGTTGATTAAATCTTGAAATTATTTATAGGAAGAGGTGTTATCGATAATGTTTTTAAAGAATAATAACAGGAAAAAATTTGTAGGCGTACTGTCGATAAGGCCGGTGGCAATACTATGTATACTATTTATTCTAACAGGAATTCTACCACAAACAGTGCTAGCCGAGACACAAACAATGGATATTCTTTATGATGGAACAATGGTTCTGACACCCGGTGAAACCTTTGAGGTGACTGCTTATAACTCAAGTGAGTCTTATACAGTAGACTGGAATACGCCTCTGGGGGCACTTCAGACTGCCGCAGATGCCAAAGATTTTACATATGATGTTACTGACAAAAATCATGAAAAATCAGGGGGTTCCCTTCTTTTAGATAATGTTGGGGAGTACACCTTTGATAAGAGTACAGGCCAGTGGTATACGTATGTCAACGATGTTTTTAAAGATGGTTTTAACAACAAAGATGATGCTTTAAATTTGATTGAGCTTGTTGATGGTGATCGGGTTGAGTTTTACTATTCTGCTGGTATTTCCGATAAAACCGATTTTAGTGCCGTGAAGGCTGCAGCTACTGCAGCAGTGAAGGTTGAGGTTGTGGATTCATCTGATTCTGATTTGAAGATTCTTTACGATGGGCCGGTTTCCTTGGCAGCAGATGAAACCTTTGAAGTGATCTCTTCGGGGACAACTTATACTGTAGATTGGAATACACCTTTGGGAGCACTTCAGGCTGCTGCGGTTGCTGAAGGTTTTACTTATGTTGTTACGGATAAAAACTTTGGAAATTCGGGTGCTCTTCTTTTGGATGACATAGATGATTATCCATATGTTAAGGGCGGAAGCCAGTGGTATGCTTACGTAAATGGTGATTTCAAGGATGGTTTTAACAATCCTGATGGTGCCTTGAATTTAATACAACTTGTTGATGGTGATGAGGTTGAATTTTAT
>CAYOQX010000037.1:2020-8462 GCA_964406195.1 uncultured Alkaliphilus sp.
GCAGCGACTGTCGCGGTAAAAACAGTTGCGGACACCGATGGCGCTATACCAACGGACTGGACGTTTCGACTTTCAGGTGCCAGAGAAGAGACTGTTACTAAGTCCTATTTTGAGCAGGGCATTCTCTGCCATCCAATCCACAAGGTTACCTGGACCGATGATAATGGTGATGTTTGGGAAGGGGTGCCACTCTGGGTGCTTGTAGGCATGGTTGACGATAATCCTGATACAGGCCCTGCCCATTTTAACTTCAATGATGAACTTGCTGCTAAGGGTTATAGCATTAAAATAACTGCCGGTGACGGATGGGATACAACCCTCAAGAGTACAGATATTGCCCGCAATGACGGTTATATCGTAGCTAATACCTTAAATGGAGAACCGCTCCCGTTAAAAACTGAAGCAGGGAAAGATTGCTGGCCGCTTCACTTGAAAGGTTCAAAAATCAAAAGTGGACAACAGGTAGGCAATATTGTACGTATTGAACTGGTAGGTCTTCCGGAACCCTCAGATGGTTGGGAACTGGAGATGCTTGGTAAATTGGGCGGTACCATCACCGAAAATGAATTTGAAAAAGGATTAGCCTGTGGGGGCTCAGGACACTATGTAGAATGGACTGATGAAAAAGGTGATGTCTGGTCAGGTATGCCTCTCTGGGTGCTCCTTGGCGCAATAGACGATATTGAAGAAAAAGCCCACTGGACTTTTAATGATAGTGTAGCTGCAGAAGGTTATACGGTAAAAATAATTGCAAAAGATGGTTATTCAAAGACCTTCGACAGTACTAATGTAACACGTAGTAATGAATATATAGTTGCTAATAGAATTAATGATGAACTTCTCGACGAAAAATCTGCGCCGTTGCGCTTGGTGGGTTCAGGCGTAGCAAAAGAAGATGGTTCACTCGGTGGTTCCGCTATCGGTAATATTGCTAGGATTGAAATACCTGAACTGCAGACCCCGCCTGCTGCGGAAGGTAGTTGGAATCTTGACTTGAAAGGCAAGATCAGCTATGTTTTCTCACAGGCTGAATTCGAGGAAGGCCTCGCTTGCCATAAAAAGGAATGGACGGATGACGAAGGCAATGTTTGGTCAGGTATGCCGTTGCGACTCCTAGCCGGTTGGGTGGATGACTGGCAGCCACATAAATATGATAAAGTTCAGGCAATGAATGGCTATAAAATTATAGTAAAAGCCGGAGACGGCTATGGAAAAGATTTTGATAGCAAGGATATTGATAGCAGCAGTGATAATGATTATATTATTGCAAATAAGTGTAATGGAGAGGAACTGACCGGCAAATCATGGCCTTTGCGTTTAGTTGGTGCCGGTGTGTCCAGCAATGGAGCTTTGGGCGGTAACAGCGTTGGTGGTATTGCAGAAATTGAATTGACCGATTTTGAAGACATCCAGCCTCTGCCTGAGGTTCGTATTGTTAAATATGCGGAAGATGGCATTACCGTCCAAAAAGAAAGAACTGTTGACTACATGTGGATGGAAAATGAAAGCGGTTTTGATGTAATCGGAGATGGAGAAACGGTCTATAGGTTTGAAGGTATTACCAACAACCCAGATGATGTCTGGGATGCAGATGAGACCTATCCTGGCGGTTTCAAAATAGAAGATGCCATAAAGGGCACCCGTATTCGAGATCTTTGTAGCCTTGTAGGTGGCATGGGAGCAGGTACCGAAATAGTGCTCGTAGCAAAAGATGGTTGGGAAACAAGACTTCCATATTCTTCGATTTATCCTGATCCTTCCGTGCAGAAACGGCAGGGTGATGCTGTTTTAGCTTGGTTTGCCAATGGCAAATATGTGCCTGATTATAGAGATGGCATGCGATTATTCTTCACACCTGATAATCATATCTATGGCCAATGGGATATGCACGAAACCTTACCCGAGGAATATTGGCACTTCTATTATGGTGGTGGGGTAAAGTATCCTTCATGTGCCGGTTTGTCGGCTAAATATATTACAGAAATTAGGGTATATTCTGTGCCCCATGGTGATTGGACTCTTGAACTCGATGGCCAAGATATCGGCGGTACGCATTTTGATGTGAGCAAGACCTATTTTGAACAGGCCCTTGCTTGTACATTTGGGGCTGATCATAAAGCGGCCTATACTGACACTGAAGGTTGCGTTTGGGAGGGGATGCCCCTGTGGCTCCTGGTTGGTTATGTAGATGATCAAGATGAACATTCCAACGATGCTTTTAATTTGGAGCTGGCCCAAGCAGGCTATGACATAGTGATTACTGCAACCGATGGTAGCATTGTAACCATCGATAGCGAAAATATTGACCGAAATACTGATTATATCGTCGCTAATACGATTGATGGAGTACCTATTTCTGAATCCGACAAGAATTGGCCGCTCCGACTTGTAGGGCCAGCTGTTACCGAATCAGAATCAATTTTCGGAATTGCTAGCATTGAGCTGAAAAGCAGAAGTCAGGGGCAGGAGCCGTTTTACAAAATCACCCCGGTGGACGATGAAGCTTATATTATCGGTGAAACCTCGGAAGGTATCAGTAAAATGATAGTAAAAGAAAATATAATGGGTTTAAAATTCTTCTCGGTTAATATTGAACCGATAGTTTCCCACGGTGGCTATGAAACAGCGGTCTTCACACACTTGAGGAATGATACACAACTAGCTATTAGTGCTATCAAAGCCGACTTTGATTTGGCCGGTATTGATTTTGCACAGGCTGGTTTTAATGTAAAACCGGGCGATGTGGTTAAGGTTTACCTGGTCGATGAATTAAACAATTCAGTGGATCATAATCCGGTTATTTTGCAGTAATGTTTCAGCGATAAGGAGATAAGGATGACGGGAATAGAAAAGTGGAGGGGAGTAAAAGCCTCCTCTCTGCCTGTCTACTCCTTTTGAATGTTTTTTATCATATCATATAGAAAACATAGAATTTATATCAATGTTGTAAAGAAATAAGTGACAAAATCTATGAAAAAAAGGAGTGTTTGGTTATTATGTTTTTCAAGCTGAGTAGGTGGAAAAAAGTAGCCACTATACTAATAGTTCTAAATCTATTCCTGGGCTTAAATACTTTACTATTACCTTGGGCTGCCAGTGCTGCTGCAGACGCCATTACCGTGAAGGTAGATGGAGAGGTATGTAAAGTATTTACCACTGAAGAACTGGGGGGGTTGCAAAAGGAAGAATATTATACTTATAGTACGATAAACACCTGGCCCACTAAAAGTTGGTACATAGGTGAAGGGCCAACATTGGTTGACCTTTTAGCGAATGTTGAAATGCCGGGGGATCTTCAATTGGAGGATATCCAGCTAATCAGATTTAAGGCCAGAGATGGTTTGCAGTTGACCTTTACCAAAAAAGAGCTGCTGGAGGACACTCGTTATTATTTTCCAGGGCTGAGAGAAAACCATGAATATTTCGGTTATATATCAGGTTCACCGGAAGAGGCGTTTGAAGTTCCAGTTGTTTTAGCTCTACAGAGCATTGACTCAAATGATCCTGATGATTTGGAGGATAATAACAGTGATACACCACACTTACTTTTCGGACAGCGTTGGATTACGGAACAAACAAACCAAGCCTTTGTAAAAAAGGTAAGTGAAATAGACCTCCTAACTGCCGCTCCGGAAAAATGGGATAGTCCTACGGCAAAACCGGAGCCCGGCATAGTTCCTCCAGGAACTAAAGTGAGATTGAGCTGTCAGTATAATGATGCAGATAAGGTTTATTATACTGTTGATGGCAGTGATCCAACTTATGAAAGTCCTATGTATAACTGGATTGCCTCAAGGTGGTGGAATAACCGCAAGGATGACCTGGATGAAATTAACAAGCCAATCGAAATCAATGAAGATACCATCATCAAAGCCGTCACAATCGGCAATGGTAAATTAGATAGTGATATTGTCACCTTTGAATATAAGATGCCACGAGATATTTGGTATGTTGACAAGTCTGGTGATGCAGACTTTACCAGTATCCAGGAAGCGGTAACAGCCGTGGATGCGGGGGATACAATCATAGTCAAAGATGGTATATATACTGAAAACATAGTTGTAGATAAAAGTCTGGTAATTCAATCCGAAAACGGAGCAGAATTAACCACTGTCCAGGCAGCTGATACAAAAGAAGATGTCTTTAGTGTGATGGCGGAAAATGTTACTATTAATGGATTTTCCGTTTCCGGAGCAACAGCTACCGGCAAATCAGGTATTGCAGTCAAGAAAACTAATGGTTCATGTACAGTAATAAACAACCATTGCAATGGAAATTCAGAGGGCATAACCATTGTTTCCGATAATAACACGGTTTCCAACAACATTTGTACGTTTAACGGTAGATATGGGATTTCCCTATCAAACGCGACCGGAAATTCTATAACTGCTAATATCTGTATGAACAACACCGATGGCTCCGGTTTTGCTATTTATTTGGCAGACAATGCCAATGATAATGTTGTTAGCGGTAATGTTTCAGATTCGAACAACCAAGGCATCAGAGTTAAAAATGCGTTTGATAACATAATTTTTAATAATACATTTTCAAATAACGAAATTGGTTTAGAAGTAGCCACCAAATCTACAGGTAATCGGTTCTATTTAAATAATTTTGTTGATAATACCATCATATTGTCTGAAGGGTTTCAGGCAATTGCCGGCAACTTCTGGAGCTCCCCTACTGAAATGGAATACATTTTTAATAATGTTCAGTATAATGGTTTCCTAGGTAATTACTGGAGTGATTATACAGGTACAGATGCAGATGGTAATGGTATTGGTGATACATCTTACCAGACGATTAAAACTGATTCTGATAATTATCCCTTGGTCGGACAATGGGATAATGGCACCATTACCATGGAGGAGATCCCGGTCACAGAGCCTTCATACAAAGTGGAACCAGTTGAAGATGACGTTTATATCATAGGTGAAACAGAAGACGGTATTAAAACCATGACTGTTAACTTAGGTCAAACCGGTTTTAAGTACTTTTCAGTTTCTATTGTACCAATTACAGAAAATGAAGGTGCGGAGACTGTAATATTTACCCATATTAGAAATGGCGTTCAGTTAGGACTCAATGCGTTGAAAGCTGATTTTGATGAAATCAGTGCAGCTAAAACCGGTTTTAATATCAAACCCGGTGATGTAATTAAAGTTTATATTGTTGATAAATTGACTAACGACAGTGACCAAAATCCTGTAATATTACAATAATTAACAAGAATCTAAAGGTTGAGCACAGCTTCTTTATAGAGGATGTGCCAACCCAAATCTTAAAAATAATAATAATTCACTCTTATAGTCATAGTACATATCAACCGGAATTGAACAAGCCTATTTCTGTTAAAAAAACATGACTTAAAAAGGTTTTTTCAAGGGGATTCGGTAGGTACGATGTAATATAGCAGCATTCGAATACAAAACAAAGTAAGGGGGCAAACACTTGAATAAAAAAATTTTTAATAAAGTTATCATTTTTCTACTAATTAGCCTTATATTATCTACCGGATGCGGTAGGGGGGAAATAGCTAGTGCAAAAAGTACCGGAAATGAAGATTACGAAAACCAAGTTATAGTAGTAGAAGATGCTAAGGATGGGGACAAAGAAATAACCGTTGCAGAAATGAGAAAATTGGATCAAAAAGAAATTGATGCGAGTTTAACAAGGACAACAGGTATGTTAGAAGAATTCAAAGCAGCAGGCCCTACTGTAAAAGATGTTTTAACACAGATAGGTGTGAACATGGAGAAATACAAAGGGCTGGGTTTTGTAGGAGAGGACGGTTATTACTGTTTAGTTACACCTGAAATTATGGAGAATTATGAATTGATTTTGGCGCTTGCTGTTGATGGTAATCCTGAACTACCTACCAATACAAGGCCTGCAAGACTATGTATACAAGGCGAATTCGGCCCATATTGGGTACGTGCGGTAAATAAAATAGTATTGTATGAAGAAATTCCCCAAAAAGATATAGATTCAGTTTGGGTATTTGAAAATTTGGCAGAAGATATAGAACCTTATCAATATGAATATTACGGAAGCAGGGATGATTCCATAGAACTTGCCAAAGTCTTCTCCAAATTCGATAATGTTAGCAATGAAGCGTTTTTTACAATGAAATCTGCCGATGGATTTTTGAAAAATGAGGCAATGAATGTTGTTAGCCAAGGATATTACATCAAAATTGACGGTGAAGGTTCACCAATGAATATTTCACCACATATAAAACTTGGCATGAATGTACAACATATAGCTTGGTTTTCAACAAATGCCGATGCCGCTGTATTCCCTGAACAAATGGCAAGATTGCTGGAAGAAACCGAAATTAACGGATTAAAGGGAGTTTCCCTAGGCGAAATATTAGAAGAGGTTCAGGTAGAAGATATAGAAGGTAAAAATTTTGAGATTGTTGATGTAAGCGGTAAAAGTA
>CAYOQX010000037.1:8472-11654 GCA_964406195.1 uncultured Alkaliphilus sp.
ATAGCCTGGTATATAGTAAATGTATCAACAGGAACATTTACAAAGGAATATTAACTGTCAATGAAAATAACTATGGTGTTGTATGGGATGGACACAAGGAATTATCCCCGATTGAAAATCTACTTCGCGTTAAAATTGTAAAATAAAACAATGATATTTATACACATGTATTATGTACTGTCTTATTAACTACAGCCTGCTAAACCTGTTGAACATCGGTGGAAATGCAAGTATAAAGGCTGTTTACATATGGGCTGTGTAAATATGATCGAGTAGTTACATTGAAATGTAAAACTGAATGGGCTAAGCAAATAGGAGGGGTAGATATTGAAAAATAGTGTTTTCGTTACAATAATTGTCTTATCGATTGTCGTTTTAGTTACCGGCTGTAGTTCTAGCACAATAACAAAACAAGAATTGGAGACGATTAATAATGTTATTCCGGACGTAGATAAGGACGACATTGAACCGGTTGAATTGGATGATGGTGCAATTAAAAAATTTCCGGCAGTTAAAAAGGCTTTTAAGATAGCAAAAGGAGATAAAATTGATTATACATTTATAGTAACTCCTATAGGATATTGGGGAGAAATTAATACTGTTGTTGTTATAGATGGAAAACAAGACAAGGTTGATAATGTGAAAATTGTAGAACACGAGGAAACACTCATTTATGCGGAAAATATAACTCAGGACTGGTTTTTAGATCGTTTTAGAAACAAGGATGTAAAAGAGTATTTGGAAAGGGCAATACTTGAGGCAAATAAACCGAATGAAATAATTCAAGTAACCGCCGCCACGATCAGCACTCAAGCGGTGATAAATGGTGTTAACTCAGCTATGGGGGCCTATCGTGAATTAGTGTTGAATGAAACAGCTGAATCGGTGCCACTTAAAGTAGAAGAATTTGTTACTGGTGTTGAGTAAAAAAGGGGGCATTGATTATGGAGGTTCCAAAAGCAAAGTTGACAAATAAAGCAGTTATTATAATAATAACATGTTTGGTTATTGTGGTAGCTATTTTCTTGTGCTTGAATCTTCGTGAGGAAAGACTTGATGAAGGCCAAATAAGGATAAGAGCAGGGAGCGATATTTTAGGAACAGTGACACTGGAAGACGTAAAGCAACTACCGGCTGTGAAAAAAAAGCTTGCTATTAATTCGACATTGGGAATAACAAAACACCATTTTACATGCACACCCTTATCGGAGGTTTTCAATAAGGTTGATCCCAGTATAATTGATAAATATGAAAAAATAATTACAATAGGTGTAGATAATTACACATCTCCAATAAGAATGAAGGAAGTATTGAAAACAAATAATGTGTACTTGGTGTATGAGGATAATGGAGAGCCTCTTAAGTCCAAAACAGGGGTAGAGGGAACTATGAGGGTAGTAATACTTAATGACCAATTTGGGCAGCGTTTTACAAATTTCCTTGTTGAAATGCAGCTTGAATAACAAACCCCAAACCTTATGGGTAAATTGTTCAACAAATAAATCTGTATTTTGGAAAGGAGGATTAACTATTATAAAACAGGACATATAATCAGATTGTTTCAAAGTTTTTAGGAAATTGGAGGGGGGCAGAGTCAGCGTGATTAAAAAAAGAAAATTCCTAAGCGTTTTCATAGCAATGGCTATCATTTTTACTACAGTTTTTAGTTCGTTTTCTATGGCCAATGCAAGCAATTTGTTACCGGATATTACCGGTCATTGGGCGAAAAATGAGATTCAATATTTAATGGATAAAACCATAATAGATGGATATCCTGACGGAACATTCAGACCGGACAAACAAATTACTAGAGCAGAATTTGTTAAAGTGGTCAATTGCATATTTGGATATTCAAAACAGGATACAGTCTCATTTACAGATGTAAAAAGAGGAGACTGGTTCTACGGTGAAATCGGAAAAGCTGTTAAAGCAGGTTATATTGAAGGATATGGCGACGGAACTATGAGGCCAAATAGTCCCATTACCCGTCAGGAAGCATCAAAAATCATGGGTATGGTTTTTGATTTGAACGAAAACAAAGAATCCTCGGACAATTTTGTGGACTCGGATCTGATAGCAGACTGGGCAAAAGGTTATGTAGGAGCACTCAAGGATAAAGGATATATAGAGGGATACCCCGACGGTACCTTCAGGCCTGAAAACAATATCACAAGAGCGGAATCAGTAAAAATTATTGCCTATGCAAGCGGGACTATTATAGACACGGAAGGCGAATATTCAGATGATATAGTAGGCAATATACTGATAAACACCTCTAATGTGGTATTAAAAAACATGAAAATAACAGGCGACTTATATTTAGTGGAGGGAATTGGAGAAGGGGGTGTTACCCTAGATAATGTAACAGTGGACGGGGAAATCATTATCAGGGGTGGGGGAGATGACAGTATTATTATAAGGAACTCTAGTGTTGGACAGGTTCTTACTAAAAAGTCCTGGGGCAACCTACATTTGATATTGGAAGGAACAACTAAGGCCTCCTCTGTGATTTTAAGTCATAATACTAAACTAACTATAAAGCAAGGGGTAAAAATTGATTCTGTAAAAGTAACAGCAAAATCTGATATAGAAATAGAAAAAGGAGCAGAAATAGATAAAGTAGAAATTGAAGCTGAAGGTGTAGAAATTAAATCAGAAGGTACAATCAACTCATTAACAGCAGGTGAAAAAGTAAAGGTAAATGATGAAACAATAGAAAAAGGTAAAGAAACAAAAATTGTGGATGGAAAAATAGAAAAAGATGAACTGCCACCAACACCAACACCAACACCATCAACTAAATATACTTTAACTTTGAAGGTTGAACCAGCAGATGGTGGAGAAGTAACCGGATCAGGCAAGTATGTAGAAGGTGCTAAGGTTAAAGTAACAGCAGCAGCTAAAGAGGGCTACAAATTTACAAACTGGACAATTGATGGTGAAGAAGTAAATACAGAAGCAAACTTTACCTATACCATGCCTAAAAAAGCTGTAACTTTGATAGCAAACTTCGATAAAATCGAAGAACCGGAAGTAGACAAAAGCAAACTTGAATCAGCAATCGAGACAGCTTTAGAATTAAATGCAGAAGACTACACTGAAGAAACCTGGGCAGACCTTGGGGAGACTTTAGACACTGCACAATCTGTATTAGTAGACGAAAAAGCAACTCAGGGCGAAGT
>CAYOQX010000038.1:0-11411 GCA_964406195.1 uncultured Alkaliphilus sp.
TGGATATGAAGGAACATAGGGATAAGGCACCTCACTTACTATCCGGCGGGCAAAAACAGAGG
Organism: uncultured Alkaliphilus sp.; assembly: GCA_964406195.1. Taxonomy (GTDB): domain Bacteria; phylum Bacillota; class Clostridia; order Peptostreptococcales; family Natronincolaceae; genus JAAZJW01. The sequence goes on from CAYOQX010000038.1 coordinate 63, forward strand.
ATTGCCATAGCGGGCATCATAGCTATGAGGCCCAATTGTATAATATTCGATGAACCGACCGCCATGCTGGATCCGTCAGGCCGCAGGGAAGTAATCCAAACCATAAAAAAACTTAACGAAGAAGAAAACATTACAATAATTCACATCACACATTTTATGGAAGAAGCTGTGGATGCGGATAGGGTTATAGTAATGGAAAACGGGGAAATAGAACTGGAGGGTACGCCCAGAGAGATATTTTCCAATGTGGACAGGTTAAAAGAGTTGGGATTGGATGTACCTCAAATGACAGATCTGACCGATGAGTTAATAAAAGAGGGAATTGATTTACCTCGGGATATACTAACTGTGGATGAAATGGTGAGGGAATTATGTCAATTAAAATAGAAGATTTAACATATATATATAACCCGGGCAGTCCGTTTGAAACAAAGGCCCTGGACGGTATCAACGTTGAAATAAAGTCCGGGGAATTTATAGGCCTTATCGGCCATACCGGGTCGGGCAAATCGACATTAATACAGCACATAAACGGGTTAATAAAGCCGACATCAGGTAGTATTATCATAGATGGAATTGATATTACGAAAAAAAACGTCAAAATGAGCGATATAAGAAAAAAGGTCGGACTGGTATTTCAGTATCCTGAACACCAACTTTTTGAAGAAACCGTATATAAAGATATTGCATTCGGGCCTCAAAACCTGGGATTATCGGAATCCGAAATAGACAAAAGAGTGAGGGAGGCCCTGGAAGTGGTCAGGCTGCCCTTCGATGAATTGAAAGACAGATCCCCATTTGAATTGAGCGGAGGACAGAAGAGGAGAATAGCAATAGCGGGTGTAATTGCCATGAAACCGGAAATACTGGTACTGGATGAACCTACATCCGGATTGGACCCGAGAACGAGGGATGAAATACTACATGAAATAGGAACCCTTTATGACAAATATAAAAGCACGGTGATCCTGGTGTCCCATAACATGGAGGACGTTGCAAGACTGGTGGACCGAATCATTGTTATGGACAGCGGCAGGATAATGCTATCAGGTACACCCGGAGATGTGTTCAAGGAAATAGAAACCTTAGAATCCATAGGTCTGGGGGTTCCGCAGATAAGCTATCTGATCAGGGCACTGAGGGAAAAAGACATCGACCTAAAAGATGATATATTTACTATAGAAGAAGCCAAGACGGAGATTCTAAAATGGATAAGGAGTAGAAAAAATGTTTAAAGACATTACAATCGGTCAACATTATCCAACCGGATCCCTTATACATAAATTGGATCCCAGAACAAAAATATTGGTTACATTCGCATTAATAATAGGATTATTTATTATAGATACCTTTGTCCCCTATATTTATATTGTCGTTTTTATACTGGGTGCCGTATATATATCCAAGGTACCTTTGGGATATATACTCAAAGGTCTGAAACCGTTGAGGATACTGATAATATTTACATTTCTGATCAATGTATTTATGAGCAAAGGGGAAATCATCTGGAGTCTGGGACCTTTAAATGCTACAAGAGAAGGTATATACAGAGCATTATTTATGGCGGTCAGGTTGATACTGCTCGTTATAGGGACCTCTATACTGACATTAACCACTTCGCCCATATCTCTGACGGACGGAATAGAAAAACTATTAAACCCGTTGAAAAAAATAGGGGTGCCCGCCCACGAACTTGCTATGATGATGACAATAGCGCTGAGATTTATTCCCACCCTGCTTGAGGAAACGGATAAAATCATGAAAGCGCAGATGGCAAGGGGGGCCGATTTCGAAAGCGGTAATATTATAAACAGGGCAAAGGGCCTGGTTCCATTACTGGTTCCCCTGTTTATAAGTGCATTCAGGAGGGCGGACGAACTGGCCATGGCAATGGAAGCGCGATGCTACCGCGGCGGTGAAAACCGTACCAAAATGAAAGAATTGGCAATGGACGGCAGCGATACGGTGGCTTTAACCGTTACAGCCTTTTTACTGGTTATACTGGTTGTTCACAGGACAGTGTTATAAAATGCGAAACATAAAGATTGAAATAGAATACGACGGAACAAACTACTGCGGCTGGCAGATACAGCAAAATGGAATAACCGTTCAGGAAGAAATAATGAATGCCCTGAAACAACTTACGGGGGATGACATCACAATACACGGCTCCGGCAGAACGGATTCGGGTGTGCACGCAAAGGGTCAGGTGGCCAACTTTATTCTTAAAAACAGTATTCCGACAGAAAGGATTCCACCGGCCCTCAACGGCAAACTGCCCAAAGACATCGTTATCAAGGATGCGGTAGAGGTTCCAGCGGGCTTTCATGCTCAGCACAGTGCGGTTGCCAAAAGATATATATATCATATCTATGAAAGCAAAATCAGAAGCGTATTCTTAAGAAATTACAGCTACCATATTTACTACAAGCTAAACCGTGACAAAATGAAAAAAGCAGCCAAAATGTTTATAGGCACACATGATTTTAGGGCCTTCATGGCCAGCGGCAGTACGGTTCGAAATACCACAAGAACAATCTACAAGTTGGATATTATAGATGAGGGTAAAAGCCTGTACATTTGCATAGAAGGTGACGGTTTTTTATATAATATGGTTAGAATTATTATAGGAACATTGGTAGAAATAGGTGCGGGTAAGATGCGGGCAAAACAGATTGAAAAACTGCTTAAAAACGGGGAAAGAGCAATGGCAGGACATACGGCACCGCCGCAAGGATTATTTTTGGATAGGGTATACTATCCTGCAGACATCAAATAAAATGTTGCTTAAAAGCATCTTGACACATTAGAAACATTACATTAAAATATACTAGAGTGTAAAAATAATGATCCACTGCCCCGGATCTTAACGTATATAGAACATACAACATAGATGAAATTTAAAATCTGTGTTTATAAGGAGGAAATGCAGTGAAGTCGTATATGGCGAAACCGGAAGAAATTGAAAGAAAATGGTATGTGGTGGATGCTGACGGCAAAACCCTAGGCAGACTATCATCACAAATTGCATCAATACTGAGAGGAAAACACAAGCCGGAATTTACACCTCATGTAGATACGGGCGACTTTGTTATAGTTGTCAATGCGGAAAAAGTAGCCTTAACAGGTAAAAAACTTGATCAGTCTACACATACACATTACACAGGTTACCCGGGCGGGTTAAGAAGGATTCCGTTTAGAAGAATTCTTGCTGAAAAACCTGAACAACTGGTTTATAAATCAGTAAAAGGGATGCTCCCAAAAAACAGATTGGGAAGACAAATGCTAAAGAAACTTAGGGTATATGTAGGACCGGATCATAATCATGAGGCACAACAACCGGAAACATTGAATATATAATTGATAGGAATATTGAAGAAAGAAATTCGGAGGGAGTGAAATACACATGGCAAGTTTTGCATTCTGCGGAACAGGCAGGAGAAAAGAATCTATCGCCAGAGTGAGATTAGTGCCGGGAAAAGGAAATATAACAATCAACGATAGAGACATTGAAGAATACTTTACACATGAAACTTTAAAAGAAAGCGTCAGATCACCTTTAGAATTAACCGAAACATCGGACAAATTTGATGTGGTGGCAATAGTTAAAGGCGGAGGCTATACGGGACAGGCAGGTGCTTTAAGACACGGGATTTCCAGAGCCTTAACGGATTCCGACAAAGAACTGAGAGGACCCCTTAAGAGAGCCGGTTTCCTGACAAGAGATGCGAGAGCAAAAGAAAGAAAGAAATACGGCCTAAGAGGCGCAAGACGTGCACCGCAATTTTCAAAGAGATAATTTACCGTCTGTTTACATTCAGGTTTGTTCAAACTTACAAAATTTGTTTACAAATTTACTAAACCGTCATTGGTTAAAATACCTTTGGCGGTTTTTTGTGCCGCATTTTGAAATTGTTTATGCCGTGCCCGGGGGTTTTTGTGCCGCGTTTGGAGATTTTTACGCCGTATCCGGGGATTTTTATGCCGCGCCCGGGAATTTTTCATGCCATGCTTGACTGATGACAAAAAAAGACAAACCATATCGACAAAACAAGACAAACTATGCATAATATTAATGGTATAATTTTCATAATGTACAAGGGCCCCGACAACAAAGTAGGAATTAAACCGTGAAGCCCGAAAGGGGTTGTAAAATTATGATACACAAGGTTTTAATAGGGATACTTTACTTACGGCTATTCGGTACGTCACAGAAACAAAAGAGATGTGATAGCTCCAGGAAAGGGAGTGGGGATATATGAATATAAACAGCATTCTGGATATCAGTAAAGATGAAGTATTGTCGCTGATTAAATTTTTTGAAATGAGGAAAAGCGCTTTCTTTATACTTGATAAAAATTTTATAATGACATATGCTAATCCTCAAACCGCGAATTTACTGGGAATGAAAAGAAAAGAAATAATCGGAAAGATGCTATGGGAGATACCACTGATAGGTGAGGAGTTCTTAACATCGGGGGAATATTGTATGGCCATAGAAAATGGGATACCCCGGTCCTGGGAGGTGTTTTCCAAATCTACAAACATATGGGCAAAGACAAGTGTCTATCCGTTAGGCCACGGAGGTTCCTTAGTCAACATAAAGGACATGACGGAAAAAAAACATAAAGAACTGAAATTGAGGGAAAACGAGTATTTATTCAGAACATCACTTGAGAAAATTGATGAGGCCTTTATGATAATCGAACTTTTATATGATGAGGCGGGCAATATTAATGATTACAAATACATAAAAGTCAACGAAGCGCTTGAAAAATATACCGGGCTCGACAGTAAAGACCTGATTGGGAAAACCGTAAGCCAAACCCATCTTAAAATAGAGTCCTCATGGTTGGCGAACTATGATAATGTCAACAAAATGAGTAAAAAAACAGGTGAACCGAAACATTTTATAAACTTCAACAAGGCTACAGGATGTTGGCATGATGTGTTTTGTTTTCCATATGATAACAACAGGATAGGAGTTTTTTTCAGGAATATTACGGAAAAAATGCAGGCGAGAGAGGCGCTGCGCAGAAGCAGGAAAAAATACAGGGATTTTATGATGGCATGTTTTGATAGTGTTTATAGAATAAATCCCGATTGGAGCCAAGTAAATATACTAAAAGAAGATGGAGTTTCTATTGATAGGGAAGATATGGGTTCCGGTTGGGTAGATATTGACATGGCGAAAAAACATGCTCACCCTGATGAACGGTCCCATATTCTTGATAAAATCAATAATGCAATACTTAACAAAGACATTTTGGATTTGGAATACCGTATTTTAAATGAGAATGGGGACTTAGAATGGATTCACCTGAGGACGGTGCCGATTATGGATAAAAACGGGGATATAATTGAATGGCTTGCGGCGGTGAGTAATATTACCCCAAAAAAGGAATTTGAACTGAAACTTATAGAAAAGGAGAAGGAACATCTTCAGGTTCGCGACAGTTCCACCCTGGGTTCGGTTATAATAGATTTTAAAAATAAAGAATATCATATTTCCGATGAATGGAAAAAGAGACTGGGACTGGAGAATTTAGACAGTAAAGAAATGTTTTTTAAACCTTTAAGTTTTATTCATCCCGAGGATGCGAGACGGGTTGCATCGATTAGAAGAAATTCAATCAGAAGAAAAAAACCGCGATATGTAACCGAATATAGGGCTAAAACGGTGGATTCGGGATATATATGGGTTATCGGACAGACAAAAATTCTTTATGATAATAAGGGTATGCCGACAAAGGCCTACGGCACGCATATAGATATTACAGAGAGGAGACTTGCTGAGGAAGCACTCAGGGAAAGCAAGAGAAGGGCTCAGGGACTGATAACAAGATTACGTAAATTAAGCGAACACAGAAAAAACTTGATTTCAATACTCTCCCATGAATTTCGGAATTCACTTGCTACAATAACCATGGCACTTTCATTCTCCGAACAGATAGTCTCGGAATGTAGAAGGGAAATGCAGATGAGGGGAATTATAAAACGTCAAACAGCACATCTTATGAGATTGGTTGACGACCTTTTGGATGTTGCGAGGATAGAGAAGAACAAAATTAAATTGGAGAAAAAGGACATTGAAATAAATGAAACCGTTAAAAAGACCGTGGATGATTTCAGGGGCCAATTCGATACAAAAGGGGTAACCCTGAAAGGGGAATACTGTGAAAATCTTATATACATAAATGCGGATCCTGTTCGCATCAGACAAGTTATAGAAAATCTTTTATCCAACTCCTTGAAATTTACAGAGGAGGGCGGAAGGGTTAAACTTACCATATCCAAAGATGAACATAGCAAGGATGTTGTTATTAAGGTTTCGGATACGGGAATCGGGATTGATCCTAAGTTCTCATTATATTTATTTGAATCATTTGCACAGGAAGACAGCTCACCTATTCGGGAAACCGGCGGCCTCGGTCTCGGATTATCCATTGTAAAGGGGATTGTCGACTTGCACGGAGGAACCATAATAGCTGAAAGCGATGGATTGGGTAAGGGGGCTGAATTTATTGTCAGGTTGCCTGTTTTATAATAAAAGCGTGGTAAAAATCCTTAACCGGGAGGTGTTTTCCCCGGTTTTGCTAAAATTTTGCCTTCGATTGGCACCCAACCGTCTTGGAAATTGTCCATTGGCGGTTTTTTTATGGTTGTTTATTAGACCGGGAATGAGGTCAGACAGCTCTGAACTGTTCCTCGTTATATGTGGTGCTTTATCCCCGGAGCCTTAATTGTTTATTATTTCACAATGACTTGTCTATTGTCCCACAATATGTAACAATTAGATTACGTATTATTGTATATGAGTAGCTGTTTTTATATGTTAGATATGTTCCAATACGTGGCTTTTTATTGGGGGGATAAAATGAAGCTGCCTAAATTTATAGATAATAAAAATAATAAAATGGTGGATGAAATAAGGGAATATACTAAGAAGAACAGTAAAATCAGTATGATTTCAGCCGGTTTTACACTTTTCGCTTTTGAAGAGCTAAAAAAGGAACTTTCAAAAATCGATAAATTTAGATTTATATTTACGGAGCCTACATTTGTGACCAAAAAACAGGAAGCAAAACAATTTTACATAGATAAAAATTATAATGTGTTCGGAACCCGATTTGAAATTAAACTGCGAAACCAAATGAAGCAATCCTCAATAGCGAGAGAATGTGCCCAATGGATTAAGAACAAGGCCCAATTTAAATCTTTTAAAGAGAGAAACCCGGCCTATCCGAGACTGATGTATATAGAGAACGGTAAAGATACGGTAGCATTAAACGGTTCTGTGGATTTTACTGCGGACAGTTTGGGCATAATTCCTTCCACACGTGTAGAGGCCATAAATGCTTTTTATGGTGAGCATACCCTGGGTATGTTACAGGCCTTTGAAAACATATGGAATAGTGATAGAGAATTAGAAGATGTTACCAATAAGGTAATTGAAAATTTAAACGTAATCTACAAAGAAAATCCATCGGAATTTATATACTTCGTGACATTATATAATATATTTTATGAATATTTAGATGAACTGACTGATGATAGGATAGTCAAAGAGAAAACGGGAATCAAGGATACATTGATATGGGACAAGCTATACCAATTTCAGAAAGACGGGGTTCTCGGAGCTATAGAAAAGATTGAAAAATATAACGGCTGTATAATTGCGGACAGTGTAGGACTCGGTAAAACTTTCAGTGCCCTGGCTATAATAAAATATTATGAGCTCAGAAATGATAGGGCCCTGGTTTTATGCCCAAAAAAATTGAGGGATAATTGGGTCATTTACACTATGAACGATAAGAGAAATATATTTGTGGAAGACAGGTTCAGCTACGATGTTTTGAACCATACGGATTTAAGCAGGGAATCGGGTTATTCCGGAGATATAAATCTGGCTACATTGAATTGGGGAAATTACGATTTGGTTGTAATAGATGAATCCCACAATTTTAGAAATAATCCGCCTGTAAAGGATAGAAAGACAAGATACCAAAAACTTATGCAGGACATAATAAAATCCGGGGTACAGACCAAGGTGTTAATGCTTTCTGCAACACCGGTGAACAACAGGATGACGGACATTAAAAATCAAATAGCCTTTATTACGGAGGAAAATGATTCCGCTCTCAGGGATGTAGGGGTATCCAGTTTGGATCAGGATTTAAGAAAGGCACAGAAGGTATTTAATGAATGGTCCGGTTTACCGGAAACGGAGAGAACTATAGATAGCTTTGTGGATATGATGCATATGGGTTATTTTAAAATACTGGACACATTGACCATTGCCAGATCCAGAAAACATATCGAAAGATATTATGATATTGAAGAAATAGGTGAATTTTCAGAGAGGCTGAAACCTATAAACAAATACAGTAAAATAGATTTAAATGACAGATTTCCTGATATAAAAGAGGTAAATAACATTATCAACAAATTGAACCTGGCAATCTATTCGCCGTTAAAATATGTATACAGTTATAAATTATCCGAGTATCAAAGAAAATATGATATTGAGGTAATGGGCGGTAAAAGTATATTTAGACAAAGAGACCGGGAAACAAGCCTTATACATTTAATGCGTGTGAACATATTAAAAAGATTAGAAAGTTCTGTTCATGCCTTTAAACTGACAATATCAAAATTGCTGGACCAAGTTTACAGTATATTAGAAGCCATAGACTCTCATCATGAAAGCTATATAGAAGATAGGGGATTAGAAGATATAAACATCTTGGATATTGATCCCGGGGACACAGAATTTGAAGATTTACTGGTCGGAAACAAAATAAAGGTATTATTACAGGATGTAGATACAATAAAATGGGAACAGGAATTAGTGGAAGACAGAGACATACTGGAAGAATTATTAAGTATGGCCGAAATGGTGGAGCCGGAAAATGATGCAAAGCTGGACAGATTAAAGGAAACAATTATTGAAAAACTTATAAACCCAATAAATGAAAACAACAAGAAAATTCTGATATTTACAACTTTTTCCGATACGGCTAAATATTTATATAACAATTTGGCGGGACATGCTAAAGAATTGGGTATAAATACAGCCCTGGTGACAGGAAGCGATATAAACAAATCGACCTTGGAAATCCCTAAAGGATATAAAAACCGGGTTAGATTTAACGATATAAATACGGTTCTAACCTTATTTTCGCCGGAATCACAGGAAGCTGAAAAAATATTTCCTTTCATGAATGACCAGATAGACTTGTTAATAGCTACCGACTGTATATCCGAAGGACAAAACCTGCAAGATTGTGATTTTGTAATAAACTATGATATTCACTGGAACCCTGTAAGAATAATTCAAAGATTTGGGAGGATTGACAGGATAGGCTCACAAAACAGGTATATCCAGCTGGTGAACTTTTGGCCGACCAAGGATTTAGATGATTATATAAATTTAGAACAGAGAGTGAAGGGCAGAATGGTATTGGCGGATATTTCAGCAACGGGAGAGGAAAATCCGGTAGACGAAAAAGCATCCAATGAGATGAGGGATTTGCTATACAGGAGAAGGCAGCTTGAGCAATTGAGGGAAGAGGTAGTGGATTTGGAGGATATATCCGGGGGAATTTCCATAACGGATTTGACTTTTAGCGATTTCAGAGTTGATTTGACAACATATTTAAAAGATAACAGAAAAAAACTGGAAAAGGCACCGATAGGGCTTTATTCCATAGTTAGGGTAGACGATATATTTAAAGATGAATTAGAACCGGGGGTAATATTCTTATTGGAACAAATCTCGGGGAAAAGCCATAAACTTGAGAAAAATCCTCTTTACCCATATTACTTAATATATGTAACTGAAAATGGAGAAATCAAATTGTCTTTTTCAAAATCAAAACAGATTCTGGACTACTATAGAAAGATGTGCTACAGAAATAATCGAATAGATAAGGCATTGGTAGACAGGTTTAACAAAACCACCAATAACGGAATAAATATGAGCAAATACTCGGACTTATTGAAAATAGCTATAGAAGATATAATAGGAAAAAAGGAGCAAGTGGGTGTAGAAAGTTTATTTTCAAAAGGCGGAACCAGTATAATAAACAAAGATATGGATGGATTGGAAGATTTCGAATTAATCAGCTTTCTAATATTGGATAAATAAGGAAGATGTGATTGTGTGAATAAAATAGATTTAGGATTGCCGGATGAAAACATATGTAAAAATTTTATTCCCAAAAATCAATTCTATGAACACGGACAATTTAACCAGTCTGATAAAAGGGCCTTTATAAAGGGAATAGAAAAAATAATTTTATACTCTCAGCTGACAAAGGAAAATACCAATATAGATGAATATAAAGATGAAATAAGACATTATAAAGAGGTCTCTGTAGTAATTGTAAAGCTCAGAGACAGGTCGTTTATGGACAAAATTTCACGGCTGATAATGTCAACTATACCCTACCCTATGCTGTTAATCGGTATACACAAAGACGAAATTATATTTTATGTTGCCCATCACAGGGAGAGTAGAGCTGATAAAGACAAAACTGTTTTAGAAGATATTTATAACACGGATTTTTTAAAAACAGAGTCCTCTTTTATAAGCGATATTAATTATAAAAACCTGAATAAACAAAATCTTTATACATTTTATGATTCTTATGTACAGGCTGTATTGGATTATAATCTGAAAAAAAGAAATATCAGACCTGATGGGGATAAGGAAGAACTATTAGAAGAAATTTTCAAACTGGAAGCCGAAATTGATGAATTAAGAAACCTACTTCAGAAAGAAAAACATTTTAACAGACAGATGGATCTAAATGTAAAAATAAAGAGACTGGAAACAAAATTAAAAAAGATGGGGGGATAATATGAACAAGTTGGATGGAAGGTCTGCGGACATAAAAGAGATGAATGTACAAAAATTAAAGGAAATATTTCCGGAATCGGTATCAGACGGAATGATAGATTTTAATATGTTAAAACAATTACTAGGCGAGTATGTGGATGATTCTGAAGAAAGATATAGGTTTGTTTGGAATGGAAAGGGCGAAGCCTTAAGACTTTCCCAAACTCCTTCCATGGGGACACTGAGACCTGCTAAAGATGAAAATGAAAGCAAGAATTGGGATACTACCGAAAATCTTTATATAGAAGGTGAAAATTTGGAGGTTCTGAAACTTCTCCAAAAATCCTATTTTGGCAAAATTAAAATGATTTATATCGATCCTCCATACAACACAGGAAAAGACTTTGTCTATCCTGATGATTTTCATGACAGCATAAAAAACTACAAGAAAATAACCGGGCAAGTAGATGAAAACAACAGACCCACTACTACAAACCCTGAATACA
>CAYOQX010000039.1:0-8862 GCA_964406195.1 uncultured Alkaliphilus sp.
AAACTATCGGTGTGGCCCCTGTAGGTTGTGCTGTATTTGCTTATGAATATTTTAACTGTGATATGCACGAGGCGGCCCACGGAAGGGCACCTGCGGTGGCAACCGGTATCAAGAGAGTTTTGCCTGAAAATATTGTGTTTACGTATCAAGGCGACGGGGATTTGGCGGCCATCGGTACGGCGGAGATTGTTCATGCGGCTCACAGGGGTGAAAAAATCACTACAATCTTTGTCAATAACACTATTTACGGTATGACAGGGGGGCAGATGGCACCGACAACCTTAATCGGGCAAAAGACTACAACGGCCCCGAGAGGAAGAGAAGAAGAGTCGACGGGAAAACCTATAAGGATGTCCGAAATGTTGGCTACTATTGACGGTGCGGCCTTTGTGGAAAGGGTATCTGTCCATAACGTTGCAAATATCAGGAGGGCCAAAAAGGCCATCAAAAAAGCATTCGAAACACAAATATCGGGGGAAGGTTTCAGTATTGTAGAGGTACTTTCTACATGTCCGACAAACTGGGGATTGACAGCTCCTGAAGCGATGAAATGGTTGGAGGAAAACATGATTCCTTACTATCCGTTAGGAAATCTTCGTACACCGGGGGAGGAGAAATAAAATGGGGACGGAAAGGGTAATACTATCAGGTTTTGGCGGCCAAGGAGTTATGTCTGCAGGCCAATTGTTAACATATGCGGGAATGTTGGAGGGTAAACAAGTTTCCTGGTTACCTTCTTACGGGCCGGAGATGCGCGGGGGAGCTGCAAATTGCGCTGTTATAATATCGGATGCTCCCGTATGCTCTCCTATCATCACAAATGATGCAACTTCTGCCATTGTGATGAACCTGCCATCTCTCGATAAATTTGAGAACAGTTTGGTTGAGGACGGATTGCTGATAATCAACAGCTCATTGATAGAAAAGAAAGTATCCAGGGATGATATCAGGGCATATTATGTAAATGCCAACGATATTGCCGATGAATTGGGGAATCCGCGAGTAGCCAATATGGTGCTTCTTGGTGCCTACTTGGAAATTACAAAAATTATAGAAATCGAATCAGCACTGGAAGCCTTTAAAAAAGTATATGGTCCGAGTAAGGAACATTTACTTCCATTAAATCAAAAAGCTCTCGAAATGGGGGCAAAAGAGGTTAAACGGTAAACAGTAAAACTCTCATTGTGTAATAGGACAATAGACATATATTAACATAATGTGAACGGGGGGTATAAAAATGGGAAAGTTATTTGGTACGGATGGTATACGGGGAATTGCAAACAAGGATTTAACTCCGGAACTTGCATATAAACTGGGACGTATAGGGGCCCATATATTAATAAATGAAAATAGAAATCAAAGGGCAAAGGTGGCTATTGGAAGGGATACGCGGGTATCCGGGGACCTGTTGGAATCCGCAATCACAGCCGGATTTTTATCTATGGGGGTGGACACGGTATCATTGGGTATCGTGCCGACACCTGCCGTAGCATATTTAACCAGAAACCTTAATGCGGGTTTCGGGATTGTAATATCGGCTTCTCACAACCCGGCGGAATACAATGGTATCAAATTTTTTAACGGCGAAGGATATAAACTGTCGGATGAGGTTGAAAGCAGAATAGAGGAAAAGGTTCTAAACTACAGCTGTGCAGACGATGGTGCGGGGGGCAGAGATGTAGGATCGGTCATTCGCGACGGAAACAGCGTAGATGAATATATCAATTTTTTGAAAACAACGTTGGATTGTGACTTTAAAGGTCTCAAGATTGCCGTAGATGCGGGAAACGGTGCGGCCTATAAAGTGGCTCCCGAATTGCTGAGAGACTTGGGAGCGGAAATTTTTGTTATCAATGATAAACCGAATGGGGTCAATATAAATGAAGATTGCGGCTCCACAAATCCTAAAAAGGCAGCCGAGTTGGTAAAGAAAACAGGGGCTGACATAGGGCTTTCTTTTGACGGGGATGCGGATCGTTTAATTGCCGTAGATGAAAAAGGAAATACCGTAGACGGGGATCGAATAATGGCAATATGCGCTGCAGATCTCAAAAAATACGGTAAACTCAGAAACAATACAGTTGTGGGTACGGTAATGAGCAACATGGGATTTGAGGTTGCTATGAAAGAGCGGGAATGCAACGTTAAAAGAACACAGGTCGGGGACAGATATGTACTGGAGGAAATGCTCAGAGGGGGATACTCTCTGGGAGGAGAACAATCAGGGCATGTTATATTTCTGGACCACAATACCACAGGGGACGGACTCCTAACAGCCATACAATTGATTGCCGTGATGAAAAAAGAAGGAAAGAAACTGTCCCAATTAGCTGATATTATGACCTCCTATCCTCAGGGATCAAAAAAGAAAATAAAGAGAGATACAAAGAGGATCCTGTGATAATGGAAGAAATTAAAGCCGTCGAAGAAAAAATGGCGGGACAGGGAAGGGTCTTAATAAGGCCCTCGGGTACGGAAGCGTTGGTCAGAGTAATGTTGGAAGGACAGAAACAAGATGAATTAAACACACTTGCAACAAACTTGGCAAACCTTATAGAGAAAAGATTGGGGTAGATGACAAAAAAATTTTCCGGGAAATATTTCCCGACGGGAAATTACTATTGCAGGTACAAATAAATTCCGAGGTGGTGTTATTGCCACCCGTTAAAGGCGGTCATTATGACTGCCTTTTTTTGATTTTAGAATAGTGCGGTTTATTAACCGGTTGAAATCAATCCACAACGTTACGATATTATGGAAAAATAATTACAAAAGAAGGAATTAGCACCGCTTTTATAGTATATATAGGTAGGTTGTATATAGCAATCATATAAAATGCTCTATTCTCTATATAGCGAGTATGTATATATAGTGAGCATGTACAGGGAAGGAGGGACAGTATTACATGCATAGTACATACAGCATTACGGAGGTAGCTGAAAGGCTGGGGATATCGGCCAGTACGGTGCGAAAATATGAACAGGACTATTTTTTAAACATAATGCGGAATGAAATAGGCCACAGGGTATATACAAATACGGATATAGATGTATTAGAAAAAATCATAGAATTGAAACAAGAGGGTGCGAACATACACCTAATAAGAAAAATGTTGGATAAGGAAGAGGTAGTGGAGCTTCCGGTGGAGATACTAAACAACGAGCCCTTCACACATGCTACATACATGAGTAATATAGAACAGTTTAAAACCGATATTATAGAAGAACTGGAAAAACAACTGCAGGAAGAATTACAGGAACAGGAAGAGAGGATCATAAAAAGGATAACCCAAAAACAATTGAATCAAATGCAGTCGGAAAACAAAAAGTTAATGGACTACATAGCTGCAACAAGAGAGGAAAATAAAAGAGGGTTTTTTAGTAGACTCTTTAACAGATAATCTGCAGTAAAGATGTTTGGCCACAGGCGGGAATAAACAATATACGATAAATTTTGGAGGAATAACAGGTATTCAGATAAATTCGGTGGAAAAATAAAACAACAGGATATATAATGTAATTAACCTGATGCCGATATGTCCCCGGGACACATGTTAGCCTAATGCAATATATCCCCGGGACACACATGTCCCGGGGACACACTTAATACAGGTGTGGTTTTGAATCGGATCGGGTTGGAAAAAGGAAAAAATATCGAAGAAAAAAGTCAAAAAAGGAAAAAATGTCGGAGCAGAATACGAAATTGAAGATTAGGAGGAGAAAATGACCTATGATGACAAAAAGAAATTTATAGTTGATGTTTTGTATATTGCAACAATTATAGTTGTTGTATATTTTGTTTTTAAGTATCTGTTTTTTTGGATTTTACCCTTTATCATAGGTTTTGCCATTGCCTATATATTAAAACCCATAGGAGATATGATAGGCAATATTATCAAGACAAAAAGAAGGAGTAAAGGTGTATCTATTTTTGTAATCTCCTTTTTTTACATATTTATAATCATAACCGTGGGTTTCATTATTGCAAACATTTGGGGCTTTATATATAATTTCATAGGTGTTTTACCCAGCCTGTATACCCAAAGCATAGAACCTATAATTTTATCCATAAATAGTTGGGTGGTATCCCTGGTAGGCACCTCATCTCCCGAGATTGCCGGCTTGGTATCGAATATACTCAGCAGTATGTTGGATATGCTGGCTTCCGCAGTAAGCAGTGCATCAAAAACTGTTTTATTAAGCGTGACAAGGGTTGCACAGAAGATACCTATTTATTTCATAACACTTCTGTTTTCTATTATATGTTCAGTCTTGATTGCAGTTGATTATGATAATGTCTCTAATTTTATTGTGAAACAAGTGCCTAAAAAAATGTATGGTCTTTTGATTGATATAAAGGAAATTTTAGTAGGTACTGTTTTTAAAATGATAAAGGCCTACTTCATATTGTCATCCATTGCTTTTGTGGAGATGTGTATCGGATTTATAATGCTGGGCGTGGATAATGCCATATCGATAGCTGCATTTATTGCATTTCTGGACTTTATGCCCATAATAGGTGTCGGTGGAATATTGTTACCATGGTCGGCTTATGAACTTATATTAGGCCAAAGATTTATGGGGATAGGATTAATAGTTCTATATGCCATAATGTATATTGTAAGGAGTACCTTGGAACCCAGGGTTATAGGAAGACAAATAGGGCTGAGTTCTCTAGCCACAATTGTTTCCATGTTTGTAGGTTTCAAAATATTCGGGCTTATAGGATTTATAATTGCACCTATGATAGCCATCGTAATAAAACAATTAAATGACAATAATAAGATAAATATTTATCGCTAGTCACGGGTCAGGCCTAAGTTCTTTTTAGGAATCCTCACCCGTGATATTAAGAACGGGTTGGGAGTATGTAGAAACCGGAATAACAACGGAAGGGGATTTAAATGGAAGGTGATGTATATAAAACATTGGAAATGTTAAACATTTCATATGAGAGATTTACTCATCCCGCTTTAAATACAATTGCCGAACTGGACAAGTATTGTGCGGAAGATGATAATATTGAACACTGCAAGAATTTGTTTTTGCGAAATTCCAAGGGAGATAAGCATTATTTGGTGTTGACGGAGCCGGAAAAGAGAACCAATACCAGAGGTTTGGCCAGACAGATTGACAGTACAAGATTGAGTTTTGCATCTCCGAGAAGACTGGAAAAATATTTGGGACTTGATCCGGGTGCAGTTTCCCCATTCGGCCTAATCAATGATGAAAACAAGGATGTGGAAGTGTTAATTGACAAGGATCTGGAGACAAGGCGAAAAATCACATTTCATCCCAATATAAATACTGCCAGCATAACAATCAATTATGAGGATTTCCGGAAGTATATTGAATGGTGCGGCAATAAAGTTACATATGTGGATGTGGGATAATGAAGAGTTTTGAAGCGAAAATTCAGATACCGTCCGATGTAAATAAAATATTGTCCATATTATATTCAAAGGGCTATGAGGGATATATTGTAGGCGGATGCGTCAGGGACAGCATTTTGAACATAGTTCCCGAAGATTGGGATATTTGCACCGATTGCACCCCGGATAAAATGTTGGATATATTCAATTCATTTAAAGTAGTGCCTACAGGCTTAAAGCACGGAACTGTAACGGTGATTGTCAACGGTGAAAGTTATGAGATAACAACATATAGAATTGACGGGGACTATGTGGACGGAAGACGTCCTAAAGAGGTTATATTTACAGATAAGCTGAGGGAAGACTTAAAAAGAAGGGATTTTACAATCAATGCCATGGCATACAACGAAAAGTCGGGATTGGTTGATTATTATGGCGGAATTCAGGATATTTTGGATAAAAAGATAAAATGTGTAGGAGATCCTTTGGAAAGATTCAGGGAAGATTATTTACGCATGTTGAGGGCTGTCAGATTTGTTGCCCAGTTGGAATATGATTTAGAATCAAACACATTTAATGCAATAAAAAAATTGTGTGAAAATATTACGGTCATCAGTGCGGAAAGAATCAGGGACGAATTGGATGGAATACTGTTATCGGATAACCCTTCCAAAGGGCTCGGATTATTAAACACCACCGGTATTTTAAAATACATAATGCCTGAACTGGAGAAGTGTGTCGGGTTTGAACAACATAATCCATATCATGATAAAGATGTTTTTAACCATACATTGGATGTGGTGGATAATACGGAAAATGATTTGATACTAAGGCTGTCGGCATTGTTTCACGATATAGGAAAACCGGAAACATTCGTGCTGGACGAAAGAGGTATAGGCCGCTTTTATAATCACAGCGTAACAGGTGCGGAAATCACGGAAAAAATAATGAAAAGGCTGAAATATGATAACAAGTCCATAAAACAAGTCTCAATTTTAGTCAAGGAACATATGTCAAGGTACGAGAATTTATCCGATAAGGCCCTAAAGAGATTTATCAACAGGGTGGGTCAGGATAACACGGACAGACTGTTTAAATTACAGATTGCGGATATAGAGGCGGTTGCCGAAGAAGACGATATAGACATAAGCAATATATTAAAGCTGAAAAGCGAGGTTGAGAGAATACTAACGGAAAAACAACCTCTGACCGTTAAGGATTTGGAAATTAACGGGTATGATTTGATGGAACTCGGTATCCCCGAGGGTAAGCAAATAGGAGCAATAATGAAGGAACTGTTGGAAATAGTATTAGAAAGGCCGGAAACAAATAAAAAGGAAATCCTAATGGAAGTTGTAAGGGACAAGCTGGGTCCCGGGCAAAATAATTTGAAAATTTAATTTCACTTCAGAAATCCGACAACGTTAGAAAGGAGAGGTGGAGTATGCTTGAAATCTTAAAGAATAGGCGCAGTATCAGAAAATATAAGAACAAAAAAATCGAAACCGAGAAGGTTGAACAGCTGAAGAATGCAGCCCTGCTTTCGCCGACCTCCAGAAATTTTTATTCATGGGAATTTGTAGTGGTGGATGATAAAGAAATAATCGAAAAATTATCAAAAGCCAGGCCCGCAGGTTCTGCATTTTTAAAGGATGCCCCTTTAGCCTTTGTTGTATTGGGGGATCCTCAGATTAACGATGTATGGATAGAGGATGCTTCTATTGCATCGATTATTATTCAGCTGACAGCCCAATCCTTAGGGCTCGGCTCATGTTGGATACAGGTCAGAGAAAGAAATTATGATGACAGTACAACATCCGGGGACTACATAAAAAAATTGCTGAACATTCCCGAAGGTAAAAGGGTTGAATCCATTATTTCAATCGGATATCCGGATGAGGAAAGACCGGCCCATGATATGGACGATTTAAAATTTGAGAAAATTTATAAAAACAGGTATGGGTCGTAAAACAAAATTTTATTGCCGATGGTCCGTAAACTCCATAAAAGAATCCCTTTCATATTAATAGAAAGGGAATCTCAGTTGTCGGAACCGATTTTTTGTTCTTTGAAATGCACATAAAAAGAATCCTTATGCAGGGTTTTAAATGTATAACCCCTTTCTGACAATTCTTCAATGATAGTCGGCAGAGCCTCTACGGTGGTTGTTTTTGGGAGACTGTCATGAAACAGGACAATGGCGGGATTGTTATTTTCAACTCCTTCCAGTACGGAAGATATAATTACATCCTTGTTTTGTCTTGCCGTTTCGGCATCTCTTGAGTCCACATTCCAGTCAAAGTACTGGTATCCATCGTAAAGCATTTTGACGGTTATCCGCTTCATGAGTTTGTTATCGCAGTACTTACGGGATATTGTTGCATTGGAGCCTCCCGGGAAGCGCATAATGTCCATTTTTACCCCCGTTATATCGCGTACATAGTTTTCTAATTTCTTAAAATCGGCAATAAAGCTCCATTCACCTGCGTATATATTCCTGTATTCATGAGAATACGTGTGATTTCCTATAGAATGGCCTTCGTTTACAATCCTTCTATATAGGTCCCGGGACCTGTTGTCGGGCATACCGACCACAAAAAATGTGGCCTTAATATTATGTTTTTTTAATATATCCAATATTTTATCCGTATTTGTGCTGGGACCGTCATCAAATGTAAGATATACGATTTTTCTATTTGTTGTTATCATTGGTCTGTTTGGTTGAAAAAAAGATTATTTAACTTCTCCGTTTTTTGAATCAGTCCGTCATTTTGTTTTTCCAAATGTTCAGCGGTTGTTTTTACATAGCGGATATCTTTACTGTATGTTATGTGATGATCTATCAGGTCTTTGTAACTCGAGAGCACCTCTTTATTTAAATTTATCAGTTCTCGGTTTTGGCAGGTCAGTCTGCTGAAATGCCAGCTTTGAAAAGAGATTATAACAAAAATAAATAATATTAATGCCAGGTGATTTTTGTCCTCCAGAATGTAGTTTTCATTTAACATATATACTCCTCCTAAATTAATTGTGCAATATATTTTATTCGAGATTATATATATCTATTACAATTTTTTAAAACAGCTTTACTTAATATCGGCAGATAGGGGTCTAAAGCCGATGAATTGGGATATAAAACCGACATAACGGAGAAATCTTTGACATTTCAAACCCCTATGATTATAATATGTTTAGAAATATCAAAAGAGCATATTTTGCGTCTCTTTACTTGACAATCTCGTAAGTTCCTTTTGGGAATCCCGATCCGTGATATTAAGAACGGGCGGGAAGGATGTCAATGTATTTAAAGGGATGACTTTTTTATTTTATATAACCACAATAGGGAGGAAAAAAATTAATGAAGTCTGTACTCATTAAGGACATCTATCGCAACATGGAGAAATATGCAGAACAGACAATAGTAATAGAGGGTTGGATCAGGACATTGAGGGTATCAAAAGTGTTCGGATTTATCGAGGTGAACGACGGCA
>CAYOQX010000039.1:8872-11338 GCA_964406195.1 uncultured Alkaliphilus sp.
CAGTTTTTTCAAAAATCTACAGGTGGTATTCGAAGATAAATTGGAAAACTTCACCGAAATATCACAGTTGCCGATCAGCACTGCAATCAGGGTGGAGGGTAGGTTGGTATTGACACCCGATGCTAAGCAGCCCTTTGAAATTAAGGCAACCGAGGTATGGGTAGAAGGTATCTCCCACAATGACTATCCTCTGCAAAAAAAGAGGCATTCATTTGAGTTTCTCAGGGAGATTGCACATCTAAGGCCGAGGAGCAATACTTTTTCAGCGGTTTTCAGGGTGCGTTCGCTGGCATCATATGCAATCCATAAGTTTTTCAGGGATAGGAATTTTGTATATGTCCACACTCCGATTATCACCGGAAGCGATGCCGAGGGTGCGGGAGAGATGTTTAAAGTTACAACCCTGGACCTTAAGGATGCCCCTTTAAATAATGATGGGGAAGTTGATTATAGTGAGGACTTTTTCGGAAAAAAAGCATTCTTAACAGTCAGCGGACAATTGCAGGGCGAGGCCTATGCATTGGCATTCAGAAACATATATACATTCGGGCCTACGTTCAGGGCGGAAAACTCTCATACACCCAGACATGCTTCGGAATTTTGGATGATAGAACCTGAAATAGCTTTTGCGGATCTGAACGACAATATGGAATTGGCGGAAGATATGTTGAAATATATTATCAACTATGTGATGGAAAATGCTCCGGAAGAGATGGAGTTTTTCAACAGATTTATAGATAAAGGGTTAAAGGATCGTTTAAATAATATAGTAACTTCGGATTTTGCCGGGATTACATATACGGAGGCTGTGGAATTACTGAAAAAATCGAAACAAAAATTTGAATACCCTGTAGAGTGGGGATGCGACCTCCAGACGGAGCACGAAAGATATATAACGGAAAAGATATTTGAAAAACCTGTATTTGTAACAGATTATCCGAAGGACATCAAGGCATTTTACATGAAATTGAATGAGGACGGTAAAACCGTGGCGGCAATGGATTTATTGGTTCCGGGTGTAGGAGAAATCATAGGAGGAAGCCAGAGAGAAGACAGGCTCGAGATATTGGAAAAGAGAATAGAAGAAATGGGTTTGGACAAAGAGGAATACTGGTGGTACTCCGAACTCAGAAAATACGGCGGTGTGAAACACTCGGGCTTTGGTTTGGGTTTTGAGAGGGCTATTATGTATCTGACGGGAATGGCTAATATCAGAGACGTTATTTCCTTTCCGAGAACCCCGAGATCCGCGGAATTCTAACACCATACCGTGATAATTGTTCTGCGGAATTCTAACACCATACCGTGATAATTGTTCTGCGGAATTCCGACACTACATCGTAATAATTGTTCTGCGGAATTCCGACACTACATCGTAATAATTGTTCTGCGGGCTCCCAACACTGCACTGTGATAATGGGGAAAATGAACCGTGTTAATAATTATAAGTTGTTTTTAAACTAAAATCAGGGGCCCTTATTGTGAGGGTTTCTTTGATTAGGAAATCGGTTGGAGAATGTTGTATATGAAAAATATAGTTACAGTTAAAGATGTTAAGATAGGCGAAGGTATACCTAAAATTTGCGTACCTATAGTAGGTGGAACGGCAGAGGAAATTATTGAGGAGACCCGATTTTTAAGTACTGTGGATTTTGATATTGTAGAATGGCGGGCGGATTTTTATAATAATATTGAACATATGGGTAAAATAAAGGCAGCACTCAAAATAATCAGGGATATTTTGCCTGACAAGCCTATTATATTTACATTTCGCAGTGCCGAAGAAGGCGGAAACAGGGAAATAAAAACAGAATTTTATTTTGAATTAAATGGGTTTATAATAGAAACGGGATTTGCGGATATTGTAGATATAGAATTATTTAATGATGAAATCAAAATAAAGGAATTGGTTGGGATTGCTCATAAAAACAATAGGACAGTTATTATTTCCAATCATGATTTCAAAAAAACACCGCCTAAGGATGAAATTATACGGAGATTGCAAAGGTCCGCCGAGTTGGGTGGGGATATACTCAAAATAGCGGTGATGCCGGAGTCCATGAAGGATGTAATAACCCTGCTGGATGCAACCCATACAATGAGTGAAAAATATAAGGACAGGCCGATAGTGACCATATCTATGGGAAAACGGGGTGTGGTCAGCAGATTGGCAGGCGGATTGTTCGGATCCGATTTGATTTTTGCTTCCGCCAAGGGAGAATCCGCACCGGGACAGATTTCATCTGAAAAACTGCGTCATATTATACCTTTGTTATATGACGGTTCCCGCGAAACAAATATATTATAATAATTGTACGACGCTAAGGGTATAAAGATAAATATGGATATAGGCGCAAATATGTATGCTTTGGAAATGTTAGGGGATAAAAATGTTGGTATGCTTTGGAAATGTTAGGGGATAAAAATGTTGGTAAACATATCTATAGAAAAGGCTGATGAAATTCT
>CAYOQX010000040.1:0-4590 GCA_964406195.1 uncultured Alkaliphilus sp.
GCCGGGGGAACCACGGACAACCCCGACTACCATAATTTAGGTGATCATACGGAGGCAATTAAAATTATTTATGATCCCGATACTATAAGTTACAATAAACTTCTGGACATATTTTGGGGTACGCATAATCCTATACATAAAATCGTAAGACAATATATGTCTATTGTTTTTTATCATGATGATATTCAAAAAAAGGAGGCAATGAAAACCAAAAAACGGTTTGAGGATATGAGAGGACGAACATTATATACAGAAATAACACAATTTAAAAATTTCTATATGGCTGAAGAATACCATCAAAAATATTATCTTCAAAGGGTACCTGAGTTATATAGGGAATTAAGATCAAAGTACAACAACTTCAATGAATTCGTTTCCTCAACATTGGTTGCTCGTGTGAATGGATATATTGCGGGAAATATTGAGATATCCTCATTAATAGATGAACTTGGCCGTTTGCAAATTTCGCAAAAGGATTATACCGACTTAATAAATCTGATCAGAAATTAATAGGACCTAAAAGGGTGTACCTTTTAGGCCTTTTTTTATTTGTTATAGTCGGTAAGCACATTTTGGGATTGCATTGCTGAATTAATATCAAACATATACAAAATATACTATTGCTAAAAATATATAATTATAGTATAATATACATGAACATATGAACATATATTCATATATATGAAGAAGGGATGGTAAAGATGCCTACAAATAAATCTAATATAGACTCGTGTGGTTGCAATGTCATACATGAAGATATAATTAACAAGGTAAAAAGGACCATGCCCTCGGAGGTTGAATTATGCAATCTGGCGGATTTTTTCAAGGTTTTTGGGGATACCACGAGGATTAAAATTATATATGCGTTATTGAAGGAAGAAATGTGTGTTTGTGATATTTCAATATTATTGGAAATGAATCAATCAGCCATTTCACATCAACTAAGGGTACTCAGACAGGCTAGAATTGTAAAATTTAGAAAAGAAGGAAGAATGGTTTATTACTCTTTAGATGATGAGCATGTCAAAAACATTTTTGAACAGGGGCTTATCCATATAAACCATAAATAAATTAAAATATTTCGATAATAAAACTAAATAATAATAAGTTATTTGACAATGGGGGGACTAATATGGACAAGCAATTACGCAGAGAACTTATTTTGGAGGGGTTGGATTGCGCAAGTTGCGCTTCCGAAATAGAAATGCGTGTGAATGAATTAGACAATGTTAAATTGGCTACAATGAATTTCGTTACAAAAATTTTGGCCATAGAAATATATAGTGAAGGTGGGGCACAAGCCGTTATAGGTACCGTAAAACATATAGTTAACAGATTGGAACCGCATGTAGTTGTGGTTGAAAAAAATCAAACCGAGGAATATAATGAACATCACTATGAACACAGTAACGGGAATAAGACCAACAAAAAAATACTCATAAAGTTAGGAGTTAGCGCTGCACTGTTTGCAATGGCTTTATTCTTTAGAATGTCGAACAATATAAAATTTATTTTTTATTTTATGAGTTATTTAGTTGTAGGTGGTGAGGTATTAAAAAAAGCAGGCAGAAACATATTAAAAGGTCGAATTTTTGATGAAAACTTCTTAATGAGTATAGCTACTATAGGAGCCTTTATTATTGGAGAATTTCCCGAAGGCGTAGCTGTAATGCTTTTCTACCAAATCGGGGAGTTTTTCCAACATCTGGCGGTAAATCGTTCCAGAAAATCTATTGCACAATTAATGGATATAAGACCGGACTATGCAAATCTTAGAACAGGAAACGGTGAGAAAAGGGTTTCTCCGACTGATGTTGTCGTTGGCGACCATATATTGGTAAAGCCCGGAGAAAGGGTTCCGTTGGATGGGGTTGTTGTAGAAGGATACTCTATGGTCGATACCTCCGCCCTGACAGGGGAATCCGTACCAAGGGAGATCGAAGTCGGAAGTGATGTGTTAAGCGGGTTTATAAATATAAACGGATTACTGGTAGTTGAAGTTGTCAAGGAATTTGGAGAATCTACAGTATCGAAGGTTCTGGAGCTAGTAGAAAATGCCAGCAGTAAAAAGGCCCCAACAGAAAACTTTATCACAAAATTTGCAAGATACTACACACCGGTAGTTGTACTTGTGGCCTTTGCTCTGGCAACAGTTCCTCCATTAATAATCAGCGGTGCAAGTTTTTCCGACTGGTTGTACAAAGCACTTGTATTTCTGGTAATATCTTGCCCTTGTGCGTTGGTTATATCTATACCGTTGGGTTTTTTCGGTGGAATCGGTGGAGCGTCAAGACATGGAATTCTTATAAAGGGTGGGAATTATCTGGAAGCATTGAACAATATTGATACTGTAGTATTTGATAAAACCGGTACATTAACAAAAGGTGTATTCAAAGTTACGGAAATAAATACAAATAATGATGTTACGGAGGAAGAACTATTAAAATATGCCGCATATGCAGAGAGCTATTCTAACCACCCTATAGCTGTGTCAATTTTATCGGCATATAGTGAAGAAATAATCAAAGATGATATCGAAGGCTATGAAGAAATACCGGGTCACGGTATCAAGGCCAAAATTGACGGCAAATGGATTTTAGCAGGAAATAGAAAACTGATGGATAAGGAAAAAATAGCGTATAATCCAGTGAAAACCATTGGAACGGCAGTGTATGTAGCTGTGGACGGAATATTTATAGGTTCCATTATAGTATCCGATGAATTGAAAAAAGATTCTAAGGACACAATTAAAGCACTAAAGAACATGGGTGTCAATAAAACCGTTATGCTCACGGGGGACAACGAAAATGTAGGTACAAAGGTGGCAAAAGAATTAGAGATAGATGAGGTATATTCAGAGTTATTGCCGAATGAAAAAATTGAAAAGGTTGAACAATTGGAAAAACAGAAATCACCAAAAACAAAACTGGTTTTTGTCGGTGACGGTATAAATGATGCACCGGTAATTGCCAAGGCGGATATTGGTGTAGCTATGGGCGGATTGGGTTCTGATGCGGCCATAGAGGCGGCAGATGTTGTTTTGATGACCGATGAACCGGCAAAACTGATCAGTGCTGTTAAAATAGCCGAGAGAACAAACCGCATTGTATGGCAAAATATTATTTTTTCATTTGTTGTAAAAGGTATTGTGCTGGTATTGGGTGCAGGCGGCATAGCAACCATGTGGGAGGCTGTATTTGCGGATGTAGGTGTAGCGCTTATAGCGGTGTTTAATTCAATGAGAGTTTTAGGTGTTCGGGATATATAAATATTCTATCTATTTTTTCATAGCTATATTATAAACAGGCGGGCAATACCCGCCTGCTGTTATTTTTTGTGGATATGGTTTTATTTTTAATAAGGCAAGGTGTTCTGTTATTTATGTTTGTTTTTTAATTTTTCCAAGATTTCCTCGGCATATTCCCTGGCGCCAAACAAAGACAAATCCCTATAATTACCGCATTGTACAGCATTAGCAGCAGGAACCTCACTTGCTTTAATGACTTTATCCAGGGCACTAATGAGGGCCTCTGCTACTTTTTCCTCGGTGATTTTGCCAACCAGGATTAGGTAAAATCCGGTTCTACATCCCATTGGTGAAATATCCACAACATCATTGAGCTCTTCACGAATATATCCTGCTAACAAATGTTCAAGGGCATGGACTGCACCTGTAGGCATAATTTGAAGATTGGGTTGGGTAAACCTCAAATCAAACTTGGTTATGATATCACCTTTAGGAGTGGTTATGGTACCGCATTTTCTGACAAAGGGTGCCTCAACCTTTGTGTGATCCATCGTAAAACTTTCGACAATAATTTCATCCATATTACAATTCTCCTTTTCAGAATTACATATAACCGACACTATAAACTAATTTAAACATATTATATTCTTGTACCGGAGTCAATAATATCATACAGTTAAGAGATAATTATTTTGTACTGATTTTGCTTTAATATGTGGTTTATAACATTTATAAAACAAATATCTGTGGATTCATATAAGAACAATTTTTAACCTGCCGAATATACTGTAGTAAATACATTGTTGACGTTGTAATGATGTATAAAAAACTAAAAAATCATTTAATGGGGAGGTTAAAAAATGCGTTCTGATAGTTATAAATCTCAAACATGTCCTTCGGGAACCATGCCTTATACTGTTCGGGCCGGGGACACATTTTATACAATTGCCAGAAGATTTGATGTAAGTTTAGACGCGTTGCTTGCGGCTAATCCAAATATCAATCCTGACAATTTGCAAATAGGCCAGGTAATTTGCATACCGGGGGCAATGCCGCCACCAAGTCACTGTCCGGAAGGGACAATGCCTTATACTGTTCGGGCCGGAGATACATTTTATACAATTGCCAGGAGATTTGATGTAAGTTTAGATGCACTACTTGCGGCTAATCCAAATGTTAATCCCGATAATCTACAAATAGGTCAAGTAATCTGTATACCGGGGGCAACACCGCCGCCAAGTCGCTGTCCGGAAGGGACAATGCCTTATACCGTCCAAGCGGGAGATACATTTTTTACACTTGCACAGAGATTTAATACCACAGTAGATGCTATACGGCGTGCA
>CAYOQX010000040.1:4690-6672 GCA_964406195.1 uncultured Alkaliphilus sp.
AATCCCGGTGTAGATCCTAATAGATTGCAAATAGGTCAGGTAATTTGTATACCCGGGGCAACACCGCCGCCAGGTAAATGTCCATCCGGCACATTTGAATATACAATCAAAGCGGGAGATTCATTTTTCACACTTGCACAGAGGTTTGATACCACAGTAGAAGCCATACGGCGTGCAAATCCCGGTGTAGATCCTAATAGATTGCAAATAGGTCAGGTAATTTGTATACCCGAATAAAAGTATTATAGTTCAGGCCGGTATGTGATTTTAATAAATTCAAAGATTTAACAACGGAGTTCTTCCCTACTTCAGGGGGAACTCTGTTTTTAAATATATAATAAAGGAATTTTTGTAGCAAAATAGAATATATGTGTAGTTAGGGAAAAAAAGAGCAGAAGGATTATCGATAAAGAGGTGGCTGGTTTGGAAACGGAAATAATTGCTGTCGGTACCGAATTGTTAGCGGGAGAAACAGTTAATACCAATGCACAATATATTTCAAAGGAATTAGCTAATTTGGGAATAAACACCTATTATCAATCCGTTGTCGGTGATGATGCGGAAAGGTTGCATAAGGCATACGAGGTAGCTTTTAGCAGAGCGGATTTGGTAATTACTACCGGAGGCCTGGGCCCTACAAAGGATGATATGACTAAAGAGGTTGCAGCCCAATTCCTGAATAGAAAAATGGTACCGGATGAGGAGACATTAAAATCGATACAAAAGTTTTTCGCAAAAAGGGGATTATCAGTAAATGACGGAAACAGAAAACAGGGATACTTTCCGGAGGGGGCTATCATTTTGTCCAACTCTGTCGGAATGGCCCCAGCATGCATTATCGAGGATAAAAATGTAAAGTTAATTTTGTTACCCGGACCGCCGAGAGAAAATATACCGATATTTGAAAAGAGAGTTATTCCTTATTTACAAAAATATCAGGACAAAGTATTTGTATCGAAAACTCTCAACATCACAGGTATAGGCGAGGGGCGAATGGAAGAGATGATAATGGATATTATAGAAAACCAAACAAATCCAACGGTAGCTCCATATTCTAAAAAACGGGCTTTGACCCTTAGAATAGCAGCAAGTGCATCTACACGTGAAAAGGCTGAGCAACTGATTATCCCGGTTGAGAACAAAATAAAGGACAGATTGGGCCTTTATATTTATGGGGAGGGAGATGTAAGTCTGGAAGCTGTAGTGGCCGAACTTTTAATTAAAAAGGGATTAACTATAGCTATTGCCGAGTCTTGTACGGGAGGGCTTTTGTCCGGGCGACTGATTAATTATCCGGGAATATCCTCTGTTTTTATGGAAGGGGTTGTTTCATACAGCAATCAATCCAAAATCAGGCTTCTGGGTGTAAGGGCGGAAACATTGGAGAAGCATGGGGCAGTCAGTGAAAACACGGCAAAAGAAATGGCAGAGGGTATATGCAAAGTTGCCAATACTGATGTAGGTGTATCTATTACGGGAATAGCAGGGCCCGATGGGGGTACAAAAACCCGTCCGGTTGGACTTGCATATGTAGGAATTTGTATAAACGGAATTACAAAAATTAAAAAGGTAAATTCAACAGGAAGTAGGAACAGAATAAGGAACATGTTGACAACCACGGCATTGGATTTTATCAGGAGGGAAATAATATATATATAACACTGGGCCATAGCAAGGATATTGCTCAATATAATTTTGGAGGGAAAAGATGGGTATATATACCGGAGATGTAACTATGACAGTCAAAACTATTATAATAAAACTTTATGCTCCATGGGTACATTCACTTAAAGAAAAAAGAGGGATTGTAAAAAGCATATGTACAAAAACAAGCAATAGATTTAATGTATCTATTGCTGAAATAGACCAGCAGGATACACATCAAACTATTGTACTCGGGCTTGCTTATGTATCAACCGATGCAGCCCGGGCGGATCATATTTATGAACACATCATTAACTTTATTGAGGAAAATACGGACG
>CAYOQX010000040.1:6682-11323 GCA_964406195.1 uncultured Alkaliphilus sp.
GACGCGGAGATAGTGGATATTATACATGAAACAATATAGATTTTGTTTCCAGACTTTTTTGACGGCATCATTTTAAAAAATATATGATATGCGGCTGAAGATAAACGCATTGCATACTAGGGAGCATATTGTACTATATACATAAGGAGAAAAGACAATGGAAAAGGATTATATTTACGAAATTAATAATGAAATATCCGACCTGAATCGGAATAATATACTAAAGCCTTATGGTTATCAAAAATTGTTCGGACAGGCCGTGGACCAACATCTGAATAAAATAAATTTGGATACAGCGGGTATAATAACTAAATACAAATTAGCATGGGTATTTGTTTCCTTATCCATAGAAATTATTAAGCCGATTGAGGGAATAATTAAAATGTATGCACAAACATGGTATTCTCAACGCAGGGGTCCGTTTTTTCGGAGGGAATTTGTTTTTAAAAACAAGGATGGGGAGATCCTTTTTCATGGAAGCAGTTTTTCAGTCCTACTTGATATTGATAAAAGAACAATCTATCGTAAAAAAGAGTTACCGTTTGATATATCCGAACCGGATGAGGATTTTACCATTAAGGCTGTCCCGACAATTAATATTAACCAAAAATTTGAAAAGGTGGATCGACGCAGGGTATATAACAGTCATATAGATTATCTCGGGCATGTTAACAATACCTGCTATGGTAAATTTGCTTATGATGCACTTTCCGAAACAGAATGTATGAAAATGCATAAATTGAAACGAATAGATTTATATTTTAAATCCGAGTTAAAAAACAATGATATATTTTCGGTGTTAAAGGCCTATAAAAATGACAAGATTATTATACGCGGGTATAACGATACTAAATCCGAGGATTCTTTTAATATAATTTTTAAATTTTAACAACTCACGGAAGAAAGTAGCAATCCCATTTAAAAATATTTTGTTAAGGGGGATTTATGTATGGATAAAGCATTATGGCAAGAAACAGTAAATTTTCACGGGCATATTTGTCCCGGAATAGTAGTAGGATTCAGGGCAAGTTTTTTAGCATTGAAAACATTAAAGAAACTACCCAAACAGCTGGCCAAAACTCACATAGCGATTTGTGAGAATGATGTTTGCGGGGTAGATGGTGTTCAATTTGTTACAGGATGTACATTGGGTAACGATGGATTAATAATAAATAATATAGGTAAATTTGCTTTCAGCTGGATAAACAAGAAAACCGGTGAAGGGATACGGATTTTTCTTAAAATTCTGCCCTGGTCTTCTAATGAACCGTTGCGACTTCATCGTAAGGTGAAGGAGGGTACAGCCACAAAAGAAGAGAAGCAACAGTGGGTTGACGTTCGTGGTGAACGCGGCTTAGAATTGATGCGGTTAAAAGATGATGAGTTGTTTGATATACAACAGATACAAATGAAAATACCTGGGAAAGCACGTTTGTTCCCGTTTATCACATGTACAAGGTGTGGTGAGGCTTTTATGGAACCTTGGGGCGGAATTGAAGAAGGGCAGATACTATGCAGAACCTGCAAGTCCTAAAAATTTGTGTTTTGTGTATTAAAGTGTGAAATAGAGGCGATTTTCGCTCGCCTCTTAATAAATTCTTATTCTAAATCCGCTATCCCAACATTCAATTCATAATACCGTCCTTTTTGATCCATCAGGTCGTCATGATCTCCCCGTTCCAGGATTTCCCCATTTTCCAGTACCATTATTGCATTTGAATTACGAACTGTGGATAGTCTGTGAGCAATTATAAATGTGGTTCTTCCCTCCATCAGTTTGTTCATACCTTCTTCTATTAATTTTTCGGTTCTGGTATCTACGGAAGATGTAGCTTCGTCCAGTATAAGTATGGTTGGGTTTGCTATTGCCGCTCTGGCGATTGAAAGCAACTGCCGTTCCCCTTGGGATAAATTTTGTCCATCAGTGGTAAGCATGGTGTCATAGCCTTTGGCCAGGTTAGTTATAAAATAGTGGGCATTAGCAAACTTAGCAGCTTCCACTACTTCTTCATCCGTGGCATCCAATCTGCCATATCTGATATTATCTGCAACAGTTCCCTCAAATAGATTGACATCCTGCAGCACAATACCCATAGTACTTCTCAGGTCGTGTTTTTTAATATCCTTTATATCTATTCCATCATAAAATATGCTACCGCCGTCTATCTCATAAAATCTGTTTATTAGATTAGTAACCGTAGTTTTACCGGCACCTGTAGAGCCTACAAAGGCTATTTTTTGTCCCGGCTTGGCATATAGGTTGATATCCTTGAGAACTTTTTGGCCCGGATCATAGCCGAAATTCACATTGTTAAATGTAATAAAACCTTCCAGCGGCACCCTTTTATATCCGCCATCTTCCTCGGGAATCTTCCAATATGACCTGTTATCCTCAGGATCGGTTATAAGCCCAACACTCCCGTGGTCGGTTTCCGGATCTTCATCCAGTATTTTGAAAATCCTTTCCGCCCCTGCTAATGCGGCAAATAAGGTATTAAGTTGATTGGATACCTGTATGATAGGCCTTGAAACTGTTCGCGTATATTGCAGGAAAGAAGCAATATTACCTATACTCATATGACCTGCCATTACAAACAATGCTCCTATCATGGATACAAGTGCATAAAGGGCAAAGGACAGGCTTCCCATTACGGGCATGAGCATAATACCGTAGGTGGCCGCCAGTGTACTGGCCTCACGAAGTTTTTCGTCATTTTTATTAAATTCTTCAATAGCCCTGTCTTCATAATTAAACACCTTAACCACCGTTTGGCCCGACATCATTTCTTCTACATATCCGTTGATGTCCGCTAAGGTGTGTTGCTGTATGCGGAAATTCCTTGAAGATTTTCTTCCAATAAATTTTATAGTAAAGAACATTATAATTAACATAAACACTATAACCAGGGTAAGCGCCGGACTGAGAAACATCATCGCGACTAATGAGCCCGTAAATGTTACAATTGTTCTGATAATCTGGGACACATTTTGTTCTAAAGCCTGGTTGAGCATATCTATATCATTGGTAAATGTAGACATCAGCTCCCCATGTGAATGCCGATCGAAATATGAAATAGGAAGCTTCTCCAAATTTGTAAACATATCTTCCCGTATTCTATGAACGGTTTTTTGTGCGAGTTGCACCATGAATAAATTTCCCAAGTAGTCCCCCAGGGTAAGTAAGATTACTATCATAGCCATAATGATAAGGTACTTTATAAACAGGGCAACATCACCGTTTTCAACTAGGGTGTCTATGGCGGGGCTGAGCATTGCGTTAACACCTATTAAACTGGCAGAGCTCAGTATAATAAAAAATATTCCCCAAAGAAAAAGTGCCTTGTTAAATCTAAAGTAGCTGAAAAGTCTTGCCAGTGTTTCTCTGGGATTGCTTGGACGTAATTGTCTATAATTTTTGTTATCTCTCATTATCCAACCAAACCTTTCTCTTGTGATTCGTAAATTTCCC
Source organism: uncultured Alkaliphilus sp. (assembly GCA_964406195.1). GTDB lineage: Bacteria > Bacillota > Clostridia > Peptostreptococcales > Natronincolaceae > JAAZJW01. The sequence goes on from CAYOQX010000040.1 coordinate 10,152, forward strand.
TATAAATTGGTGAAACATTCAATAAGGTATCATGGTCCCCAAATGATTCGATTTCACCTTTATGCATAACAATGATTCTGTCTGCGTATTGGATAGATGAAATTCTTTGGGCGATGATAATTGTAGTTACACCTGACAACTCGTGTTTAAAAGTTTGTTGTATTTTTGCATTGGTAGCCGTATCTACAGCAGATGTGGAATCATCCAGTATTATAATCTTGGGATCCTTCATTAAAGCCCTGGCAATCGTAAGCCTTTGTTGCTGGCCACCTGAAAAATTGCTTCCACCCTGCTCTACTATATGGTCCAAAGCATCATCATATTTGGATATAAATTCCCATGCCTGAGCTTGTTTAAGTGCTCTTATAATTTTTTCATCGGATGCATTTTCATCTCCCCACAGCATGTTTTCCCGAACCGTACCGGAAAATAGGGTGTTTTTCTGCAGTACAAATGCTACCTGGTCTCTTAAAAATTTAATATCATAATCCCTGACATCAGTGCCGTTGATTGTAACGGAACCCTCGGTTACATCATAAAGTCTGGGAATCAATTGTACCAATGTGGACTTAGAAGAGCCTGTAGAACCTATAATTCCAAGAATTTCTCCTGATTCTATATTAAAGTCAATATTTTTTAGAGTTTTTTCACGGCATCCCGGGTAAGCAAAGCTTACATTATTAAAACTAACAGAACCATTACCCAGTTTCCGGACAGGATTTGCAACTTCCGTAATTTGTGATTCCGTATTCCATACTTCCAAAATTCTTTCCGCCGAGGTTATACCACGTAAAAGTTGCATAAAGAACATAGACATTAACATGAGCATTATCAAAATTTGGGTAACATATGTGATAAATGCTATCAATTCACCACTGTTCATAAAACCTGCCAAAATCTGTTGTCCTCCAAACCATAGGATTGCGATAATAGTAGAAAATATCACAAGGTTTAGAACAGGCATAATAAATATAATAAGTGAAAGGGCCTCGAGAGCAATATCCCTTAATGAATCATTTCTTTCTTTGAATTTTTCCTCCTCGTGATCCTGTCTGTTAAATGATTTTACAACCCTTATTGCGGTCAGATTTTCTTGTATGACTGAGTTAAGCCTGTCAACCTTAGTTTGTAGTCTTAAAAATAACGGTCTTGCTTTTATAATAACAACGGTA